>JAJXTX010000256.1 GCA_021783385.1 Pseudomonadota bacterium | reverse complement strand
TTCCACCACGCGTCGAACGCCCACAGCAGGCCGAACAGCACCTGGCCCAGGATCAGTTTCCAGCGTTCGGGCGCGAATTGCGGGCCGTGCCTGAATGCGCTCAGCGGTCGCCAGGCATGGGTCATCAGCACCAGCGCAAAGCCCAGCGCGTAGACGATGGCGGTGCCCGGATCGGTGGCGCCGGGCGTATACGGGCCACCCAGGCCGCCCACGGTGCTCCACAGCCACAGGTTGTAGACGAGGCCGAGCCAGGCCAGCCAGTGCAGCCGGAAGCCGCTAAGCAGCGCGAACGCGAGCGCGAACTCCACCACCAGCATCGCCGTCAGCACCGGGCCGACGCCCAGCGCTTGCACCAGTGCGACATTCGCATGGCCCCAGGCGGCCAGCCATGCCGGCTGGCCGGGCGCCCAGGCCGCACCGAGGCTGTGCAGGAAGCGCGCATGGTAGGCCGGGTCCAGATGCAGCAATGCGTTGGCGAGGCAGAGCGCGCCGAACAGCAGGCGCGCAAGGCCCACGGCGTATTCGGCTTGGGCGCGCGGGCGCAGGGTGCTCATGGACCGTCTCCTTCAGCGGCACCGCAACGCGGCGCGGTCGAGTCTAGTCCCCGGCGCCGAGGCCGGCGCATGCCGCGCGTGAAGATGCGCCGGCCGCGGCGCTCAGAGCTTGTGGAGAAAACCACTTCCTGTGGTTTTCTGCCATCGCGAGTCCGGCGCCTGTCCGGACTCGCCCACGCGCATCAGGCACTGGCGTACCCGATCCGCGACCGGCCATCCCTGGCCGGCCTGAGCGGTTGAACAGTCACAACCGCTCAGCGCGATGCCGCGCGCGCCTGGTTCAGCCGCCGCTGCAGCGGCGAGCCGTGCAGCAGCCGCGGCAGCCACGGCGTGAACGGCTGCGGCACGATGCCAAGAGCGGCGTAGCCGTCGGTCTTGCCGACCGAGTCGGTGCGCAGCGAACGGAAGTTGTCCAGCGAGAACGGCTTGCCTGGCAGCAGGCCGGCGAGCTGCGCCTGCAGCCGGCCGAGGCTGTCGGGCAGCGGGATGATCAGCCGGCGCAGGCCGGCGGCGTCGCGGATGCTGCGCACGATCTCGCCCAGCGTCAGCACCTGCGGCCCGTACAGCTCGAAGCTGCTGCGCTGGCCGAGCGTGTCGCTGCCGACGCAGCGCGCGATCGCTTCGGCCACGTCGCCGACGAAGGTGGGCGCCATGCGTGCGCTGGCGCGCGCCAGCGGGAACACCGGCATCACGCGCAGCAGGGCGGCGAAGCGGCTGACCAGACCGTCGCCCTCGCCGAAGATCACGCTGGGCTGGTAGATCGTCCAGTCCAGCGCCGACGCCTTCACCAGTGCCTCTGCCTCGCCGCGGGTTTTCAGGTATTGCGACAGCCCCTGGCCAGCCTTCAGCGAACTCATCTGGTGCAGGCGCGGCACGTCGCTGGCGTGGCAGGCGGCGATCACGCGCCGGGTCAGCTCCACGTGCGCGCGCTGGAAGGTGTGACGACCCTGCGCGTTGAGGATGCCGATCAGGTTGATCACCGCGTCGGCGCCGGCGAACTCCTGCCGCAGCACCTCGTCGCTGTAGACGTCGGCGCTGCGCACGCTGACCTGCGGCAGCACGCCCAGCGCCCGGTGCTGTTCGCGATTGCGGCTGAGCAGCACGATGCGGTGGCCGTCGGCGGCCAGTCGCGGCACCAGATGGCTGCCGACGAAGCCGGTGCCGCCGAGGATGACGAGTTTTTGTGCAGCCATGGGATCAGTCCTTGCGGGATATCGAGGTATCGGCAGCCACGCCGCCCGCCGTGCTGGCGGCAACCGGCGTGCTGACCGGGCAGTCGACCGGCCGGCGCGGAGTCATTGCATCTGGCAGTCCATACGGCTGGCCGATTGCGGTCAGCCGGCTGGCCAGCGGCACCACCGTGCCGTGCAGGCGCCAGTCGTAGATCAGGCTGAACGCCATCACCCGCGCCACGTACTCACGGGTTTCCTTGAACGGGATGGTGGCGATGAACAGGTCCGGCGCCAGCGTGCCGCGCGCGGCCAGCCACTGGTCCACGCGATTCGGGCCAGCGTTGTAGGCGGCGCTGGTCAGCCACTGCGCGCCGTCATAGCGCGCGGCCAGCTCGGCCAGGTAGCGCGTGCCCAGCTCGATGTTCACGCTGGGGTCGTACAGCGTGTCGCCGCCGCCCCAGCTGAGGCCGCTGCGGCGGGCCACCCGCGCGGCGGTGGCCGGCACCAGCTGCATCAGACCGCGCGCGTCGGCGCCGGAGTGGGCGTCGGTCACCCAGGCGCTCTCCGAACGCAGGATGCCGTAGGCCCATGCCGGGTCGATGCCGGCCTGCTCGGCCTGCGCCACCACGCCATCCTGACGCGCCAGCGGAAAGCGCAGCCGGTACAGGCGCAGCGCCTCGCCGCTGGTCAGCGTGAACACCGCACGGTCGTACCAGCCGTGGCGATTGGCGAGGTCAGCGGCCAGCCGCAGCGTATCCGCATCGGCGCCGTGCAGCGCGCGCGTCCACTCGCGCCGGGCGTACTGCGGCAGGCCCACCGCATGCAGCTCGAACGCGCGCAGCAGCCCAGGCTGCTGCAGCAGCGTCTGCTCGCGCTGGGGGTCGGCGACCAGATGCAGCGGGCAGATCGCATAGGGCTGATCAAGCCGGTCGGCGGCCAGAAAGCCGAAGTAGGTGGGCTCGGCGGCCAGCGCGGCGAACTGCGCCTGCGCCGCGTCGGTACGGCCCAGCTCGGCCAGCGCGCGGGCACGGAAATAGCGCCACTCGCCATCCTGCTGCTGGGTCGCGGACATGGCCTCGATCGCCGCCAGCACCGCCGGCCAGTCCTGCCCGGCCAGCGCCACGCGTGCGCGCCATTCGCGGGTGGCGTCGGTTTGCGCGGCGGCCGGCAGCGCGATCAGCTGTGCCAGCGCGTCGCTGCTGAAATCGGTGGCGCGATACAGCGCCAGCGTGCGCAGGATCGCGTCGCGCTGCGCCGCGCTGAAGGCGAAACGCGACTGCAGGCTCTGCCACGCAGCCTCGGCGCGGTCGGACTGCTGTCGCGCCAGCCGGGTCAGCGCCAGCGTCAGCGCCTGCCGCCGGCGCAAATCATCCGGCCAGTTCGGCGCGGCGGTCACGGCGGCGGCCGGATCGCGCAGCGCCAGCAGCAGCTGCTGCGCCGTGGCGTTGTCATCCGGCGGCAGCCAGTCGGCCAGTTTGCTGATGGTGCCGGCCTGACCGGCGTCGGCGGCGCGTTCGATCCTGCCCCACAGCCGCGCGGGAGGCAGCAGGCCCTGGTCGTGCGCGGCATCCAGCACCGGATCGCAGGCGCCGGGCAGGCTCGGCCGCGCCCACAGCGCGGCGAGATCGGCGTCGAAATCCAGCGTGCCGCCCTGCGCCAGCCGCGCCTGCAGCGCATCGCATTCGAGCGCCTCACCGAGGCCGGGCTGGTACAGCGCGAGAAAATCGTTCCAGTCCTGCCGCCGCGCCAGCTCCAGCAGAAAATCGCGGCGCAGGTCGGCGGCGGGGAGCGCGTCCGGGTACTTCGCCAGATAGGCCTGCACCGTGGCCAGGTCGGTCTGGCGGATGTCATGCTCGAGCGCGGCGGCGGGCAGATACGGATACAGCGGGTAGTCGTGCAGGCCGCTCGCCAGGCTGCGCCAGCCCTCGCCGCCCTGCTGCGCGGCGGCATAGGCCTGGCGGAAGGCGTCGCGCTGGGCGACGTTCGCCGCGGTTGCCGCCAGTGCCGGCGCGCCCGGCAACGCGGCCGCCAGCAGCCACAGCGCGAGCAGCGCCACGCGGCGGGGTACGGCATCAGCAAACATGGACATTCCGGCTCGGCATCACCCGGCAGTGTAGTGGATGGCGTGCGGCAGGGCGCCGCGCGATGCGCCTGCTAAGCTGACGCGCTCATTCTTTCGACACTCTGCGGATCGGCATGCCGTCAGCACCTTCGCCTGTCCATTTACGGCAACGACTCGCGTGGCTGGCGCTGCTGCTGCTGGCGCTGGCCGGCGCCAGCTGGTGGTGGGC
>JAJXTX010000255.1 GCA_021783385.1 Pseudomonadota bacterium | reverse complement strand
CGAAAAGCTCGCGCACCCACGGCTGGTTCGGCTGGGGTGACAAGAAGCGCAAGGACGCCATGTATGCCGGCGGTCCGGTGGTGGTCGGTGACCTGCTGGCGGTCGGCACCCTGGATGGCCACGTCTATGGCGTGAATGCCAAGGACGGCGCTCCGCGCTGGGAAGCCGAGCTGGATTCGGAGGTGTTGGCGTCACCGGTGATCGCTGGCGACCTGGTCGTGGTGCGTACCGAGGACGGCCGTGTCTACGGGCTGGATGCCGCCACCGGCAAGCGTCGCTGGGTCTACGACCAAGGCAACGTACCGCTGCTCAGCCTGCGCGGCAACGGCGGCCTGCTGGTGGCCAACGGCGTGGTGTTTTTCGGCAGCGACGACGGCAAGCTGGTCGCGCTGCGGCTGGACAACGGCAGCAAGCTTTGGGAACAGCGGCTGGCCAGCGGCGAAGGTCGCACCGAAATCGACCGCCTCGACGACGCGGACGGCTCCGTGCTGCTCGATGGAACAACGCTGTATGCGGCGGCCTACCACGGCAATCTGGCGGCGGTGGACGGCCCCAGCGGCCGCCCGCTGTGGACGCACCCGTTTTCCACCTTCGTTTCGCTGGCGCTCGGCGGCAACGCCATCTACGGCGTCGACGACAACTCGCAGGTGTGGGCCTTCGACAAGTCCGGCGGCGCAGACATCTGGAAGAACGCCGCGCTGAAGTACCGCTGGCTGACCGGGCCGGCGGTGCAGGGTGACTACGTGGTGGTTGGTGATCTGGACGGCTATGTGCACTGGCTGCAGACCGGCGACGGCGCGCTGGCAGCCCGCGAGCGGCTGTCGAAGAAGGCAATCCGTGCGCAGCCGCTGGTGGTGGGTGACACCGTCTACGTCGAGGACGTGAAGGGCCACATCGGCGCTTACCGTCTGTCCGCGCACTGATCGCGCCGACCGTGCTTCCATCATGCTGCCCGTAGTCGCCCTCGTCGGTCGTCCGAATGTCGGCAAGTCGACCCTCTTCAACGTACTGACGCGCAGCCGCGACGCGCTGGTGGCCGACATGCCGGGCGTCACCCGTGATCGCCACTACGGCGTCTGCCGCAGCGGCGACCGTCCGTTCGTGGTGGTCGATACCGGCGGCCTGTCCGGCGTCGAGCAGGCGATGGATGTGCTGACCGCCAAGCAGGTGCGCTTGGCGATCGAGGAAGCCCACGTGCTGGTGTTCGTGGTCGATGCCCGCGACGGCCTGCTGCCGCAGGACCACGTCATCCTCAATGAGCTGCGCCGCAGCGGCAAGCCGATCATCGCGGCGGTCAACAAGACCGATGGGCTCGACGAGCAGAATGCGCTGGCCGAGTTCGCCGGCTTCGGCCTCGCAGCCACGCTGCCGCTGTCCGCCGCGCACAACCGCGGCACCGACGAGCTGATCGCGCTGGTGCTGCCGCTGCTGCCGGTCGACGAGGAAAGCACACTCGAGGCGGAAGGCGAGGGCGGCAGCATCCGGGTGGCCATCGTCGGCCGTCCGAACGCCGGCAAGTCCACCCTGATCAATCGCCTGCTCGGCGAGGAGCGGCTGATCGTCTCCGATGTCGCCGGCACCACCCGCGACCCGATCCGTGTGGCGCTGGAACGCGACGGCAAGCGCTACACGCTGATCGACACCGCCGGCATCCGGCGCAAGGCGCGGGTGGAAGAGGCGCTGGAGAAGTTCAGCGTGATCAAGACGCTGCAGTCGATCGCCGCTGCCCAGGTGGTGGTGGTGATGATCGACGCGCGTGAAAACCTGGCCGACCAGGATCTCACCCTGATCGGCTACGCGATGGACGAAGGCCGCGCGCTGGTGATCGCGATCAACAAGTGGGACGGCATGGACAAATACCAGCGCGATGAGTGCATCCGCGCGCTGGATCGCCGGCTTGTGTTCGTCGACTGGGCCAAGCAGGTTTACATCTCGGCGCTGCATGGCTCGGGTCTCAGCGAGCTGATGCGCGCGGTGGTGCGCGCGCATACGGCGGCGACCAAGGTGCTGGTCTCCTCCGAGCTCACAAAGACGCTGGAAAAGGCCTACGAGGGCTATCAGCCGCCGCTGGTCAACGGCCACGCACCGAAGCTGCGCTTCGCCCATCCGGGCGGTACCAATCCGCCGACCATCGTGATCCACGGCACCCGCACCAAGCACATCGCGCCGGCCTACCAGCGCTACCTGGAAAACTTCTTCCGCAAGCGCTTCCGGCTGGAAGGCACGCCGGTGCGCATCGCCTTCCGCGAGGGCGAAAACCCGTACGCGGGGCGCAAGAAGGTGCTGACCAAGGAGCAGCAGCACAAGGCACGGCGCCGGCTCAGCGACCTGATCAAGCGCACGCGCTGAGCGGACTGCGCGCGCCGACCGGCATCTCGTAGACTGCCCGCATGAGCGAACCCCTGAACCGCGACGCCTGGCTCACCGCGCTGCGCGCACGCATCCCCGAAGTGGCACCGACCCGGGCGCTCGCGCTGCAGGCGCAGGGCGCGCTGCTGCTCGACGTGCGCGAGGAGGCCGAGCGCGCCGCCGGCACGCCTGCTGGCGCACTGGGGTTGTCGCGCAGCTTCCTCGAACTGCGCATCGAGCAGCTCGAGGCCGATCGACACCGCCCCATCATGGCGCTGTGTGGCAGCGGCCAGCGTTCGCTGTTGGCGGCCGAGACCTTGCTGCGCATGGGTTATCACGCGGTGAGCTCGGTGGCCGGCGGCTTCGCGCGCTGGAAAGCCGAAGGACTGCCGCTGTCAGCGGGCGCGCTGGATGCCGATGCGATCGAGCGCTATGCGCGCCAGCTGCGCCTGCCGCAGGTGGGCGCCGCGGGGCAGGCCGCACTGGCGGCCGCGAAGGTGGTGCTGCTGGGCGCCGGCGGTCTCGGTTCGCCCGCGGCGCTGTATCTGGCGGCGGCCGGAGTGGGCCAGCTCACCCTGATCGACGACGACGTGGTCGAACGCTCCAACCTGCATCGGCAGATCATCCACGCCGACGCGCGGGTGGGCATGGCCAAGACCGAATCGGCGTGCATCGCGCTGCACGCGCTCAACCCGCGCATCCGCATCGAGACACGCCGCGAGCGTCTGCAGGCCGACAACGTGGAGCGGCTGCTCGCGGGGCACGATCTGCTGATCGACGGCGCCGACAATTTCGCCACCCGCTATCTGCTGGCCGCTGCCACGAAGCGGTTGCAGCTGCCGATGGTGTACGGCGCGGTCGAGCGGTTCAGCGGCCAGCTCAGCGTGTTCGACCCGCGTCGCGACGACTCGCCGTGCTATCGCTGTTTGTTCCCCGAGCCGCCCGGCATTGCCGCGGCGCCCAACTGCAGCGAGGCCGGCGTGCTCGGCGTGCTGCCCGGCATCGTCGGCCTGCTGCAGGCCACCGAAGCGCTCAAGCTGATCCTGGGGCTGGGCGAGTCGATGGTCGGACGCCTGCTGCAGGTCGATGCACTCGACCTGCGCTTCAGCGAGATTCGCCTGTCGCGCGACCCGAGCTGCCCCGGTTGCGGCGCGGGTGCGACTTTCAGCGGCTACGCGGATATCGCGCGCACCTGCGGCAGCGAAGTCTGAGTCAGCGCGCCCCCGGCAGATCGGCGGGGATCAGCGCATGCATGGCGGCATCGCGGGGCTGGCCATCGACGCATAGCCGATGCCGGGCGATCGCCTCGAATTGCGCCCCCAGCTTTTCCGCCGTGCGCCGGCTGGCGTGGTTATCCGGCAGCACCACGATCTCGATGCGGACGAGCCCCAGTTGCTCGAAGCCGAAGCGTGCAGCGAGTCGGCAGGCAGCTGTTGCGATGCCCTGCCCATGGCGCGACTGGCGCACCCAGTAGCCCAGGTTGGCAATGCGATGCGCCCGGTTGAACTGGTTCAGGCCGACGGCGCCCAGCAGCTCGGTGCCTGCCGCATCGAATATCGGCAGCGCGACATGCTCACCGGCGTGCCAGCCCTCGCGGCAGCGGGTGATCCACGCGACGGCCTCGTGCCGCTGGTAATCGGCATGGCACCAGGGCAGCCAGCGGCCCACGCTGGCCA
>JAJXTX010000254.1 GCA_021783385.1 Pseudomonadota bacterium | reverse complement strand
GGCCTGCAGATCGCGATGGAGGCCGGCAGCACGCTCAGCGACGGCGACTGGCGCACGCTGCACGCGCTGTACGCAACCACCTTCGAGCTGAAGGGCAACCACGCGGCGCTGACGCCGGCGTTTTTCCGCCATCTCGGCCACGCGCTGAGCGATCGGGTGCAGGTGGCGACGGCGCGGATGGACGGCCGCATCGTGGCGATGGCCTTGTTCATGCTGGGCCCGCACACGCTCTACGGTCGCTACTGGGGCAGCGTGGTCGAATTGCCCGGACTGCACTTCGAGCTGTGCTACTACCGCGGCATCGAGTTCTGCATCGCCCATCGGCTGCACACCTTCGAGCCTGGTGCCCAGGGCGAGCACAAGCTGGCGCGCGGCTTTCTGCCCACCCGCACGCACTCGCGCCACTACCTGGTGAACGAGAGCTTCGACGCGGCGGTGCGCCAGGCGCTGGTGCACGAGGCGCGTGCGCGTGAGGCGTATCGCGCGGAGCTGCTGGCGCACTCGCCGTACCAATCAGGCGATGGTCAATCGGGCGATGGCGAAGCAGGCCACGCCCAGGCAAGCCGCGGCGCGCCATGATCGTGCTGCCGCAACTGCGTGCCGATGTCGTCGAGCCGTTTCCCGATCCGCGCGGCGCGCTGGCCGCGCCGAACGGCCTGCTCGCGTTCGGCGGTGATCTGTCGCCGGAGCGCCTGCTGGCGGCGTATCGGCACGGCATCTTCCCCTGGTTCAGCGCGGGCGAGCCGATCCTGTGGTGGTCGCCCGATCCGCGCTGCGTGTTCCGCACCGAATGCTTGCGCGTCAACCGCAGCCTGCGCCGGCAACTGCGCGGCAAGTCGTGGCGGGTCAGCGTGGATCACGCGTTCGAGGCGGTGATCCGTGCCTGCGCTGCACCGCGCGACGACGGCGGCGGCAGCTGGATCGTGCCGGCGATGATCGATGCCTATGTGCAGCTGCACCGGCTCGGCCACGCGCACAGCGTGGAGGTATGGGACGACGCGCGGCTGGTCGGCGGCATCTACGGCGTGGCGGTGGGCCGGCTGTTCTGCGGCGAGTCGATGTTCAGCGCCGAAAGCGGCGGCTCGAAGGTCGCCCTGATCGCGCTGGCGCGGCTGCTGCACGGCTGGGACTTCCCGTGGATCGACGCGCAGGTAAGCAATCCGCACCTGCTCGGACTGGGCGCGCTGGAACTGCCGCGTGAGGCATTCCTTGCGCAGGTGCGCGAACTGTCGCTGCAAACATTTGATGCGACGGCATGGCAGCTGATTTCACAACAGCCGGCTGCGGCATTCCTGTAGCTTCGCGCCTTCAGATGCAGCGTGAGGCTGCTGCCTCAGGCCGCACAGACCGTCAGCAAACTCGCACGCGAATCCACTTCCCGGCTTTGCTCCCATGAGGCCTTCAACGCGTCAAAATTGGCGAGAAACAACGCCACCAGCCCGGGGTCGAACTGACTGCCTGCGCCATCTCGCAGATAATCGAGCACCCTGGCCTGCGGCCACTCGGTTCGATAGCCGCGATCGGAACCCAGGGCGTCCCACGCATCCACGATGCTGACGACGCGTGCAGCCAGCGGGGTCTGATCACCGCGCAAGCCGAGTGGGTAACCGCTGCCATCCCAGCGCTCATGGTGGCCATAGACGATATCGAGCACCACACGGGGAAAATTCGCCTGCTCCAGAAGATCCCGGCCGAACTGCGGGTGCTGGCGAATCAATGCCACTTCCTGCGGATTCAGCGTGCCCTGCTTGCGCAATACCGCTTCGGGGATCGCCAGCTTGCCGATGTCGTGCAAGAGCGCGCCGATCTTCAGGTCATGCAATGCCTCGCCAGGTACTCCTGCCAGTCGTGCCAGACCCTCGGCCATGCACATCACGCGTTCGCCGTGGTCGCCGGTATCCTTGTGCGAAAGCTCCATCAAGGACACCAGCACGCGCAGCATGGGTACGTTATCACGCGGTCCGGTCTGATCCGCCTGGACCGGCGATCGTCGCTCGCGGCGCATCCACCAGCGCAGCAGCAGGCCACCACCGAGAACCACCAGCGTGTCCTTGATGATCAAGGCCAGGATCAGTGGCTCCGGATCATGCACGAGTGCCACCAGCACAAGATCGGACAACGCGATTCCGGCCACGCCCAGCGCTGCATGAATGAACACGGCACCGGACTGCTTGCGTATGGCTACTGATTGTCTCCGCACTGGCGATCTCTTCTGGGCTGATTGCTCCATGCAAAGGGGAATTCGAGGGTTACAGCGGGCGCACCACAGGCACATAGTACGTCCAGGCCTGCGGCAAAGTGTCCATGCATTTCAACCAGGCTAAGGGGTGGGCCAACACGTGCGCCCGGCTCGAAACGATCCACCAATCCTGCCCCGCTGCCGGAGGGTTCACGTGCCGCGGACGGCGTATCGACGCTCCACATAACCGTCGATGATGCCGATGAACTCGCTGGCGATATGCTCGCCGCGCAGGGTCATCGCCTTCTCACCGTCGATGAACACCGGCGCCGCCGGCGCCTCGCCGTTGCCCGGCAGCGAGATGCCGATGTTGGCATGTTTGGACTCGCCCGGACCGTTGACGATGCAGCCCATCACCGCCAGCGTGAGATTTTCGACGCCGTCGTACTTGATCCGCCACAGCGGCATCTGCTCGCGCACGTGCTCCTGCACGGTCTTCGCCAGCACCTGGAAAAACTCGCTGGTGGTACGTCCGCAGCCGGGGCACGCGGTGACCAGCGGCGTGAACGAGCGCAGGCCCATCGTCTGCAGCAGCTCCTGCGCCACGATTACCTCGCCGCTGCGCGCGCCGCCGGGCTCGGGCGTGAGCGAGATGCGGATGGTGTCGCCGATGCCCTCCTGCAGCAGCACCGCCAGCGCCGCGCTCGACGCGGTGATGCCCTTGGAGCCCATGCCGGCCTCGGTCAGGCCCAGATGCAGCGCGTAGTCGCAGCGCGCGGCCAGGTCGCGATACACGGCGATCAGCTCCTGCACGCCGGAGACCTTGCACGACAGGATGATGCGCTCGCGCGGCAGGCCGATCTGCTCGGCGCGTACGGCGGACTCCAGCGCCGAGCGGAGCAGCGCCTCGCGCGCCACGTGGGCGGCGTCCCACGGCTCGGCGCGCCTGGCGTTTTCGTCCATCAGTGCGGCGACCATGCTCTGGTCGAGCGAGCCCCAGTTGGCGCCGATGCGCACCGGCTTGCCATACTGGATGGCCTTCTCGATGATCGCGCCGAACTGGCTGTCCTTCTTCTTGCCAAAGCCCACGTTGCCGGGGTTGATGCGGTATTTCGCCAGCGCCTGCGCGCACGCCGGCTCGGCTTCCAGCAACTGATGGCCGTTGTAGTGGAAGTCGCCGATCAGCGGCACCTCCACGCCCATCATCGCGAGGCGCTCGGCGATGCGCGGCACCGCCGCGGCGGCGGCCGGCGTGTTCACCGTGATGCGCACCAGCTCGGAGCCGGCGCGGGCCAGCTCGGCGATCTGTCTGGCGGTGCCGGCGGCGTCCTCGGTGTCGGTGTTCGTCATCGACTGCACCACGATCGGCGCACCACCGCCGACCCGCACCTTGCCGATCATCACGCCGACGCTGGGGCGACGTGGCCCCGGCTCGGCCAGGCGCGGTTTCTGCGAAACAAGCTCACTCATGAAGGCAACCGGAAGACGGGTCGCGGCCACCCGCGACGACGCGCCAAGGATACCCGATCAGTTTGACGCTCCCGGAACAGCGAGGCATGTTCCGCGCAATTCCTTGCGTCGCCCCACCGCGAGGGTGACTATGACGGGTCACCTCCTGCATCACGCCAGATCGTCGGCGCAGGCGGGCCACGCCACTTTCTGCGCATCACGAAAGAAATCGCGCGTTTTCTTGATCCTCATCAATTCGCAGCGTCCGCGGATTCGGACAATGCGGCCATTCACTGACCAGGGGCGGCCATGCCGAATACCGAGTACTACAACGACCGCGTCGTGCGGCTGTTTCTGCTGGCCGCGGCGGTCTGGGGCATCGTCGGCATGTCGTTCGGGGTCTACGCCGCCG
>JAJXTX010000253.1 GCA_021783385.1 Pseudomonadota bacterium | reverse complement strand
CCGCCCATGCGTTTGCGTCGCCACCTTGCCGTGCTTGCCCTCGGCCTCGCCACCGCGCTCAGCGCGCACGCCGCGGTCGATCCGTCGCTTTACCAGGGCTTGAGCTGGCGACTGATCGGGCCGTTCCGCGGCGGCCGCGTGCTGACGGTGGCGGGCATTCCGGGCGACAGCCGGCACTTCTATTTCGGCGCGGTGGATGGCGGCGTGTGGGCCACGGCGGACGCCGGGCGCACCTGGCAGCCGATCTTCGATAGCGAAAAAGTGGGCTCGATCGGCGCGCTGGCACTGGCACCAAGCGACCCGAAGACGATCTACGTGGGCACCGGCGAGGCCGACATGCGCTCGGACATCGCCCACGGCGACGGCATGTACAAGACCACCGACGCGGGCCGGCACTGGACGCACATCGGGCTGGCCGACACGCAGCAGATCAGCAGTGTGCTGGTCGACCCGCGCAATCCGGACGTGGTGTTCGTGGCCGCGCTGGGCCATGCCTACGGCGCCAATGCGGAGCGCGGCGTGTTCCGCTCGCGCGATGGCGGCAAGACGTGGGACAAGGTGCTGTTCAAGAACGCCGACACCGGCGCGATCGACCTCGCCTTCAAGCCCGGCGACCCCAACACGATCTATGCCGCGCTGTGGCAGACGCGCCGGCCGCCGTGGAGCGTGTACCCGCCGTCGAACGGCCCGGGCAGCGGCCTGTATGTATCGCATGACGGCGGCGATCACTGGACCCAGCTGCAGGGCAACGGCTTTCCCGCGCACCCCGGGCGCATCGGCATCGCGCTGGCGCCGAGCCAGCCGAACCGCGTGTTCGCGCTGGTCGACGCGGCGGCGGGCGAAGGCGGCCTGTACCGCTCCGACGACGGCGGCGCGCACTGGCAGCACCTCACGACCGACCAGCGCCTCTGGCAGCGCGGCTGGTATTTCGACCGGCTCACGGTGGATCCGAAGAACGCCGACCGCGTCTACGTGATGAACACCATCGTGCTGCGCTCGGACGACGGCGGCAAGCAGTTCATCGCGCTCAAGGGTGATCCCACCGGCGACGATTTCCACCAGATGTGGATCGACCCGACCGACTCCAACCGGCAGATCCTCGGCATCGATCAGGGCACCCTGATCACCCTCAACGGCGGCAAGACCTGGTCGAGCTGGTACAACCAGCCCACTGCGCAGATCTACCACGTCAGCACCGACAACCGCTTCCCGTACTGGGTCTACGGCGCGCAGCAGGATTCCGGCGCGGTGGCGCTGCCCAGCCGCACCGGCAGCGGCGACGGCATCACCATGCAGCAGTTCCACGAGATCACCCCCGGCGGCGAGAGCGGCATGATCGCGCCCGACCCGGACGACCACGACATCGTCTACGGCGGCAAGGTGGAGAAGCTCGACATGCGCAGCGGGCAGGTGCGCGACGTCGATCCCACGCTGGCCTACCCGGCCGCGCACTACCGCAGCGCGTGGACGCTGCCGCTGACGTTCTCCCGGCGCGACCACAAGGTGCTGTACTTCGCCAACCAGCGGCTGTTCCGCACCCGCGACGGCGGCGACCACTGGACGCCGATCAGCCCCGACCTCACCCGCGCGGATGCCGGCACGCCGGCCAACCTCGACCCCGTCACCGCCGCCGACGACAACCACGTCGACCAGCGCCGCGGCGTGATCTACACCATCGCACCCTCGCCGCTGAGCGCGCAGGCGCTGTGGATCGGCACCGACGACGGGCTGGTCTGGCGCACCGACGACGACGGCGCGCACTGGCGCCAGGTGACGCCGGCGGCGCTGACGCCGTGGTCGAAGATCGCCGGCATCGAGCCGTCGCGCTTCGACGCCAACGTGGCGTACCTGGCGGTCGACCGCCATCGCCTCGACGACGACCGGCCGTACATCTACCGCACCACCGACGGCGGCGCGAGCTGGACGCCGATCACCACCGGCATTCCGGCCAACAGCTTCGTCAACGTGGTGCGCGAGGATCCCGTGCGCAAAGGCCTGCTGTATGCCGGCACCGAGCGTGGCGTGTATGCCTCGTTCGACGACGGCGCGCACTGGCAGCCGCTGCAGCAGAACCTGCCGACCACCTCGGTGCGCGACATCGACGTGCACGGCAATGACCTGGTGATCGCCACCCACGGCCGCGGCTTCTGGATCATGGACGACGTCACCGCGCTGCGCCAGCTGGCCGGCGTGCGCGCTGATGCGGTCACCCTGTTCAAGCCGGCCGCCGCGATCCGCGCGCGCCCGGCCAGCTTCACCGGCACGCCGATGCCGAAGGACGAACCGACCGCGGCGAATCCGCCGGACGGCGCGATCATCGACTACGCGCTGCCGCCCGCGCTGCAGGGACCGGTGACGCTGAGCGTGCTCGACGCGCACGGGCAGCTGGTGCGCCGCTTCAGCAGCGCCGAACCCGTGATCGCGCCGAACCCGGCCACGCTGCCGATCGCGCCAGAGTGGGTGCCCGCACCGATGCGGCTGTCGACCGCCGCGGGCATGCACCGTTTCGTGTGGAACCTGCGCTACCCGCCGCTGCAGCCGGCGACGCCGACCGAGGCGATGGAGGGCGGCGGCGATGCCGGCGTGTGGGCGCCGCCGGGGGCCTACACGGTCGAGCTGAGCGTGGCCGGCCGGCACTACCGGCAGCCGCTGACGGTGCTGCCTGACCCGCGCGTGCAGGTCTCCGCCGCGGCGCTGCAGCGCGAGTTCGCGCTGGCGCGCCAGGTGGAGCAGGCCGGCGCGCGCGCCGATGCCACGGATACGGAGGCAAACCGCCTGCTGCAGGCGCTGGACGCGCGCCGGGCCAAAGCCAGCCCGGCGCTGCGCGATCAGATCGACGCGCTGATGCGGCAGGCGGCGGACCTGTCTGGCGTGCAGCTGCACCCCGACCCGCGCAACACGATGGGCAGCCCGCCGCAGCGCACCGACAGCCTGCGCGCGCTGTCGATGAACCTGGACAAGCTGCAGCTCGCCGTCGACGGCGCCGACGCCGACCCCAGCCCCGACGCCCAGGCCGCCTACGCCACGCTATCGAAGAGCCTCACCAGCACGCTCGCCGCCTGGAAGCAGCTGAAGCAGACCCGGCTGGCCGCGCTCAACCGCCAGCTCAAGGCCGCCGGAGGGCAGCCGGTCGGGCCGTGACCATGGCCGCGTGAACGCTGCGGTCGACCCGCACCGGTCGCCGCAGGAAAAAGCCCGCATCGCGCGGGCTTTTTCCTGCCCGGCCCCGCGCTGGCGCACGCAGGGTGTGGCGGTCGACTTTGTGCTTACTTGCAAACATTCCCCTATGCTCGTTGCGGGGAATGCCCACCACGTGTCTCCGGCCTGGAGTCGTGCCGTTTCCACTCCCCGAAGCAGGTTCCGCCATAGAGGGAGACCAGGCATGGCACGGTTGTTGATGGATGGCTGCGAAGAGACTCGGACATGACACCAGAATCCAGGGCCCGGCAGATCATCGATCAGAAGCTCGCAGCGTCGGGCTGGGTCGTGCAGGACATGCAGCAGCTCAACCTGGGCGCTGCCTCCGGCATCGCGGCACGCGAATACCCCACCGATACCGGCCCGGCCGACTACGTGCTGTTTGTGGATCGCCAACCGATCGGGATTATCGAGGCCAAGCGCGACGAGGCGGGTGAAAACCTCACCGTCCACGAAATGCAGACCGAGCGCTACGCCAGCGCCCGGCTGAAGTGGCGCAAGGACAGCCCGCCGCTGCGGTTCCTGTACGAGAGCACCGGCCAGATCATCCACTTCACCGATGGTGGCGACCCGCGCCCGCGCGCCCGCGAGCTGTTCCACTTCTTCCAGCCGCAGACGCTGGCTGCCTGGGCCGCGCAACCCGATACCCTGCGCACCCGCCTCGCCGAAAAGATGCCGGCACTGCCCGAACGCAATCTGCGCGACTGCCAGATCAGCGCCGTCACCGGGCTGGAAAAGTCGCTGGCGATGGCCAAGCCGCGCGCGCTGGTGCACATGGCCACCGGCGCGGGCAAGACCTTCACCGCGATCACCGCGATCTACCGGCTGCTGAAGTTCGGCGG
>JAJXTX010000252.1 GCA_021783385.1 Pseudomonadota bacterium | reverse complement strand
GCACCGGATGACGGGTGTTTCGTCAGGCACGCGACGGAGGTATCCCCCGTCACGCAACAGGCCATGTCGCGAGTCCCCTCGGAGGATCCTTCGATATTCGACGGCGTAACCTTGCGGCAGCCTTTCACTGGTCATACCATCTCGGGGACAACTTCCGTTTGGCGAATCGCCGCGCAATGGTCGCAAGGATGTGCGGGTCACCCGTCGCTGGAGCCTGTCGCCGGCGTCAATACGAGCCGGTGCTGCGTCGGCCCGGGCAGCAGCGGCGTGGGCCTGCCTTCCACCCAGTCCTGCTGCCCTGCGCCGTAGTAGGGCGACAGCGGGTTGTCGCTCTGGCCGGCGGGCATTTCGAGGATGCCCTGCGCTTCGTGGCCGGGTGCCACGTCGAGGCGTTCGGAGGCGCCGAAGCCGGGGCCGGCGACGCGTGGCATGTTGCGGTCGCCCGGCAGCGGCTGATCGGGCATGTCGATGAAGCGGGCGAGCCAGCCGGGCAGGGCGCGCGCCAGCGGGTGATCGATGCCGGCGCGGTTGCGCTCGCCCCAGCTTCGCGCGGCCAGGCCGCCGGGCTGCCGGCCCAGCGTGTCGACCACGCGCTGCGCCGACGCCAGCAGCAGTGCGTGCCAGCTGGGGTAGCGTGGATCGAGCAGGTTCGCCGGCTGCTGACGGACCAGCGCCCATACCGCGGCTTCGGCGGAGTTTTCGCCGGGCCAGCTGAAATCGGGCTGGCGCGCTCTCACCGCGGCGACGAACGGCGCCAGCGTCGCCGCCTGCACCGCGCTGCGGAACGCGCGCACCAGCCGGTAGTCGACGCTGTCCACCGCCGCGCGCTCGTGCCAGTGGGCGGTGAGCTGGCGTAGCGTCCGCAGCGCCGGGTCGCGGCTGTCGGCCAGGGTCGCCTGCAGCAGCTGCTGCCAGCGGGTGAGGAAGCGCGCGCGGTCGTCGAGCTGGATGGCGAGCAGGCCGGCGGGGCTGAAGCGGGTGCGCGTCTGCAGGTCGTCGCGGATCTGCTGTGCGCGTGCGCCGAGATCGTGGCCGCCGTTGCCGAGCAGGGCCAGTGCGTCGCCACCAACGGTGCGGTTGTTCGCGGTCCACAGGCGGCCATCGGCGGGGTTCTCGATGCGCGGGTACTGCGCCGGCGCGGCCCAGCCGGTCCAGCCGCTGCCGGGCCGCGACCAGTCGGCCGGCAGTTGCGAATCGAAACCGGCGCGTCGCGGAATGCTGTTGCCGGCGATGGTCCAGCCGATGTGCCCGGCGCGGTCGGCGACCAGCAGGTTCTGCGGCGGCATGCCGAGCTGCGGTGCCAGCGCCAGCGCGCGGTCGACATCCGGCGTGCGTTCGAGCTGCAGCAGTTGCAGGTTGTACGCGCGCGGCTGCTCGGCGATCCACGCCAGCGCCAGCGGCGTGCCATCGACATCGCGGGCCATGATCGGTCCCCAGCGCGTGTCCTCGACCGTGAGCAGGCTGTCCGGCGCGCCCTTGACCCGGATGTGCTCGTCGTGGCGCTCGATGTTCGCCCAGCCGCCGGGCACCTGATAGCGCGTGCGGTCGTTCGGATCGCGCAGCACGCGCACCCAGTCCTGCCAGTCGCCGTAGCTGTTGGTGAAGCCCCAGGCGATCTGGCCGTTGGAGCCGACGATCAGCGCCGGCGTACCGGGCAGGCTGACGCCGTTGGCGTCGCGCTGCCCGCCCGGCGCGTTCGCATCGGGATAGCGCAGGCGGGTGCGGAACCAGATGTTCGGCACACGCAGGCCCAGGTGCATGTCGTTGGCCAGCATCGCCGCGCCGTTGCCGGTGAGCGTGCCGGCCACTGCGAAGCTGTTGCTGCCGGGGTGGCGCGCCTCATCCAGCGGAACCGGCATGGCTGTCGCGGCCGCGGATGCGCCGCTGGCGGCGGCATGACGCAGGTCGAACACGCTGGCCGCGGGGGGCACCGGCTGGTGCGACAGCGGTCCGCTCAGCGGCGCCTCCCAGTCGGGGTCGGGCGCCAGCAGGAAATCCGCCAGCGGCGCCGGCAGCACCGAGCGCAGCTGCGCCAGCTGCAGCTCGCGCCGGTTGCGGCCGTCGCCCTGCAGGTCCAGGTACATCGCGGCGATCACCAGCAGGCTGTCTTGCGACCGCCATGGCTGCGGCCGCGCGCCCAGCAGCAGGTATTCCCACGGCCGCACGCGCAGGTCGGCGAGCCCGGCATTGACGCCGTCGCGGTAGCGATCCAGCTGCAGCCGCTGCGCCGGCGGCAACTGCGCATACGCGGCCTCCACCACGGCGCGCAGGCGCAGTCGGCGATGGTGGCGATCGGCGCCCAGCGCGGCCGGGCCGACCAGCGCCGCCAGCTCGCCGGCCGGCAGGCGGCGCATCAGGTCCATCTCGAAAAAGCGCTCCTGTGCGTGCACGTAGCCCAGTGCGTAGCTGAGGTCGCTGCGGTCTTTGCCGTCGAGGGTGACCGTGCCGAGGGCGTCGCGACGGATGCTTACCGCCGCGTGCAGACCGACCGCCGGAAGCTGCCCGTCGAGGCGGGCGCGGCTGCCCAGAAGCAGCCACCACAGCGCGCCGAACGCGAGCAGCAGCAGCGCCGGCAGCACCAGCAGCAGCGCACGCCAGCGGCGCCCTCCGCGCGTGCTCACCGGGTGCCGAATACGGCAAAGATGCCGGCGTACGGCTTCACCATGAAGGCCGGTGCACCGGAATACCCCTCACCGTCGACGTACAGCTGCGAGATGCTGCCGTCCAGGTACAGCGCGTTGCGGCAGCCGAGCTGGTCGCGGAACAGCCGTCCAAACGTGTGGAAGTTCACCGGTGCCTCGCTCACCGCGAAGATCACCTCGGTGCCGTTTCTCACGCATACGCCGCTGCGCCATTTCAGGCTGGACGAATCGTCGACGAACTGCGCGTTGAGCTTGCCGTCCACCAGCAGCATCGGGCCGGACTGGGTGGCCCAGCGTGCGCGCTTGCCGTCGCTCTTGAAATCCGCGCTGGTGCGCACCGCCGCATGGCCGTCGGGGTAGACCACGAACACGCCGTTCGGCAGCAGCGAGAAATTGCCCGCAGCGGGGTTGCCGTGTGCCAGGTTCAGCGGCACGCGGGTCTGGCCGTTTTCCACGTACAGGCCCAGCGGTGCCTGTTGCTGGTCGTAGATGCCGGCATTGGCGGCGAACAGCAGCCGCTGGCCGTGGGCGGCGCCCCACTGGCGCAGCGTTTCGATGCTGCCGAACGGCTGGCCGCTTTGCGGATCGCGCCAGTGCAGGGTCAGCGGGTCGTGCCGCAGATCCAGCTGGACCACGCGGTAGAGCTGCCCGTCGAACGTCAGCTCGCGGCTGTCCAGCGCGCGCGCCGGCGACGTGCAGCCGAGCACGCCGGCGCACAGCAGCAGGGCGAGCAGCCCGCGCCATGCGGCACGGCCGGCGGCAGTGAAAAACTGGGGGGGCGCGAAGGCGGACATGTGTCGATGGTCGCTGCCCGGCTGCGCCCATGCAAGCCTGTGCCGGGCGAGTGTTCAGGCAACCGTCGCGCGTCGCGCCGGGCCTGCCGTTACACTGATTTTTTTGTCAGCGGTCCAAGTCATGCCCTACACCCCGATCGTGGCCACGCTGGGCTACGTGCTGTCGCCCGACCGCAGCCACGTGCTGATGATCCACCGCAACGCGCGCGCGGACGATCAGCACCTGGGCAAGTACAACGGCCTGGGTGGCAAGATGGAGCCGGGCGAGGACATCGCCGCCTGCATGCGGCGCGAGATCCTGGAGGAGGCGGGCATCACCTGCGGGTCGATGCGGCTGCGCGGCACGCTGAACTGGCCGGGCTTCGGCAAGCAGGGCGAGGACTGGCTCGGCTTCATCTTCCTGATCGACGACTACGTCGGCGTGCCGTTCACCGCCAACGCCGAGGGCGCGCTGGAATGGGTGGCGCGCGACGCGCTGCTGACGCTGCCGATGTGGGAAGGCGACCGCCACTTCCTGCCGCTGGTGTTCGACGCCGACCCGCGCCCGTTCCACGGCGTGATGCCCTATCGCGACGGCCGCATGCAGTCGTGGTCGTACACGCGCCTGTA
>JAJXTX010000251.1 GCA_021783385.1 Pseudomonadota bacterium | reverse complement strand
ACTCCGCCGCCGATGACCGATCCCACCCACCGCGTGCACGGCCTCGCCGACGACCGCATGCCGGCCGACTGGCCCGCGCTGACGCATGACGAAGTGGCTGCACTGCTGCGCCGCTACGACGCGGCCGGCACGCTGCAGCGGATCGGCTGGCACAGCCCGCGGCCACTGTCCGCGGCGGCGCTGGTCGAGACCTCGGCCGGCACGCTGTTCGTCAAGCGTCACCACCGGCGCGTGCGTTCGGTCGCCACGCTCAGCGAAGAGCATCGCTTCATCGCCCACCTGCGCGCCAACGGCGCGTCGATACCCGCCGTGCTGGCGGATGCGCAAGGACAGACCGCGCTGGCGATCGGCGCGTGGGTGTACGAGCTGCACCAGCGCGCCGAAGGCGTGGACCTGTACCGCGAGGCGGTGTCGTGGTCGCCGCTGGCCGATCGCGGGCAGGCGCGCGCTGCTGGCCAGGCGCTGGCAACGCTGCATGACGCTGCCGCGGATTACCGCGCGCCGCAGCGCGACACCCATCTGCTGGTGGCGCGCGCCGAACTGCTGCTGGCACCTGATCCGATTGCCGCGCTGCGCGCGCAACTGCCCGCCCGGCCAGGGTTGGCCGACTACCTGCGCGGGCGCGACTGGCCGGATGATCTCGCCCGCATGCTGGCGCCGTTCCATCGCAGCGTGCAGCCGCGGCTGCTGCAGCAGCCGGCGTTGTGGACACACGGCGACTGGCACGTTTCCAACCTGTGCTGGAATGGCGCGGGCAGCGACGCCCGCGTCCGCGCGGTGCTCGACTTCGGCCTGGCCGCACGCACGTTTGCGCTGTTCGATCTGGCCACCGCGATCGAACGCAACGCGATCGCCTGGCTGGCGCTGGACGATGGCGACGCCGCGGTGCACACCGGCATCGCGCTGGCGCTGATCGACGGCTACCGGCAGCGGCGCCCGCTGGATGCCGCCGACATTGCCCTGCTGGCCGACCTGCTGCCGCTGGTGCACCTGGATTTCGCGTTGTCCGAGGTCGAGTACTTTCACGCGATCACCGGCTCGCGCGAGCACGCCGACGTGGCCTATGACACATTCCTGCTGGGCCATGCGGCATGGTTCGAAACGCCGCGAGGGCAGCGCCTGCTGCAGCTGCTGCGCCAGCCCACCTGACAAACGCGGCCGCGGCGTGCTTCAATACGCGCTCTGAAGCGGGGGTGCCCGGCGTTGCCGGGCTGAGAGAGTCCCTTGGAACCTGACCCGGGTCATGCCGGCGTAGGGAGCTTGATGATTCGGCACGCCCATTCGGGGCGTCCGGGTTGCCGTCGCTTCGTCCGTACCCGGAAGATGCCGACGATGCCACGCACCCCGCTGTTTCTCGCCTGCCTGTCGCTGATCACGTTTGCCCATGCGCAGGAGACCACCCCCGCTGCCACGCCGACCACGCTGACGGCCGCACGCAAGCCGCCGCTGCCGGTGAAGCAGCTGTCGGCGGTGCATGTGCAGGCCACCAGCAAGCCCGGCTACAGCGCCGACAGCGCCCAGGTCGGCAGCTTTGGCGGTGCGCCGCTGCGCGACACGCCGGCCGCGATCACCGTGATCACCCGCGCCCAGCTCGATGATCGCCAGCCGCGCACGCTCAGCGACCTCGGCCACATGGATGCCGCCGTGGGCGACAGCTACGCCGCGGTCGGCTACTACCAGGACATCGCGATCCGCGGCTTTCCGCTGGATCTGGCCACCAGCTTCCGCTTCAACGGCATGAGCATGGCCGGCGAGCAGTACGTGACGCTGGAAGACAAGCAGCAGGTGGAGATTCTCAAGGGCCTGGCCGGGATCGAAGCCGGCGTGGTCGCTCCCGGCGGCCTGGTCAATTTCGTCAGCAAGCGTCCGGCCGACGTGCACACCGCCACCGTCGGCACCGACTCGCACGGCTCGCGCTATGCAGCGCTGGACGTGGGCGGCTGGCTGTCGCCGGGCTTCGGCGTGCGCATCAACGCTGCGCACGAGGACATGCACTCCTACGTGCAGCACGCCGACGGCCATCGCAATTTCCTCTCGCTGGACGCCGACTGGAAGATCAGCCGCAACGCCACGCTGCAGCTGGACAGCGACTACCAGGCCAGCGAGCAGCGCTCGGTCTCCGGTTACCAGCTGCTCGGCGGCACGGTGATCCCAAGCCACGCCAGCCGCACCCACATGCTCGGCTACGAGCCGTGGCAGCAACCGGTCGGCATCCATGCGTGGAACAGCACCGCGCGCCTCAACTACCGTTTCAGCGACGACTGGCAGGCGCAGCTGTCGGCCGGCCACAGCCGCAGCGTGATCAACGACAACGTCGCCTTCGCCTACGGCTGCTTCTACTCGCCGGCCTGTGCCAGCGGTGCCACGCCCGGCTATTTCTTCGCGCCGAACGGCGACTACGACGTCTATGACTATCGCAGCCCCGACGACATGCGCAGCAACGACGAAGCGCAGGCGACGCTCAAGGGCCGCTTCGCCACGGGCAGCATCAGCCACCAGCTCACCGTGGGCGTAGATGCCTTCCGTCGCACGCTCAACCAGCGCCCGTACGTGTATGACTACGTCGGCACCGCCAACATCAGCCAGCCCGATCCGCCGTACTTCGCGCCGTCGCCGAACCAGCCCGGAGCACCGGCGCGCACCCTGAGCAGCTGGCAGCGCTCGGTGTTCGCGCTGGACCGCGTGCAGCTGGGCGCGCACTGGCAGCTGCTGGCCGGTGGCCGCTTCGTGCGCCTGCACGAGCGCGCCTACGACAGCACCGGTGTCCTGCAGCGCGACACACGCCTCACCCAGACGCTGCCGCAGGCCGCCGTGCTGTGGCAGCCCACCACCGCCCTGACCGCCTACGTCAGCTACAGCGAAAGCCTCTCGCTGGGCGGCCAGGCGCCGTACTGGACGTCCAACGGCGGCACCATCCTGGCACCGCTGCTGGCGCGGCAGCTCGAGACCGGCGTGAAGTACGCCTGGAGCAACGCGTTGAACCTGACCGCGGCGCTGTACCGCATCCACCAGCCGTACCAGTTTGCGCAGCCGGACGGCTCGGCCGCGGGCTTCAGCTTCGTGCAGCAGGGCAGCGAGGTGCACAGCGGGATCGAACTGGACGCCGCCGGGCGCGTCACCGACCGCCTGCGCCTCACCGCCAGCGTCAACCTGATCCAGGCGCGCGCGCAGCACACCGGCACGCCTGCCTACGAAGGCCACCAGATCGACAACGTGCCGAGCCTGCGCACGGCGCTGTTCGCGGATTACCGGCTGCCGCTCGCGGCGGACCTGAGCCTGCTCGGCGGCTGGCGCTACAGCAGCCCGAACAACGCCACGCCGAACGGGCTGACGCGCGTGCCGGCCTATCACGTGTTCGACGCCGGCCTGCGCTACGTCACGCAGTGGAACGGCCACGCGCTGACCTGGCGGTTGAACGTGGACAACGTGTTCAACCACTTCTACTGGCGTGACACCGGCAACTCCGGCGGTGACAGCTATCTGTTCCCCGGCGCGCCGCGGCTGGCCCGGCTCTCGCTGACGGTCGCCTTCTGAGATGTCGTGGGTCGAAATGACCGGCGCGCTGCTGAGCGCCTGGGCGGTCTGGCTGACCGCCCGGCGGCGTCCGCTGTGCTGGCCGATCGGCCTGCTGTCGGTACTGGTCTACGTGGACATCTTCGTCGAGGCGAAACTCTATTCCGACGCGCTGCTGCAGGTGGCGTTCGCCGGACTGATCGTCTACGGCTGGGTGCGCTGGGTGAAAAACCTCGACGCCAGCGGCCGCGTGCGCGTGGCAGCGCTGTCGCGGCGGCACGCCGTGATGCATCTGCTGGTCGGTGTGCTCGGCGCGCTGGCGCTGGGCTTCGCGATGCACCGCTGGACCGACGCCGCGTTGCCCTGGCTGGACGCCGCCCTCACCAGCTTCAGCCTGGTCGCGCAGTGGTGGCAGGATCGCCGGCACACCGCCGCGTGGTGGCTGTGGATCATCGTCGACGTGATCTACGTGGGCGAATACATCTACAAGCACCTGCTGATCACCTCGGTGCTGTACGCCGCGTTCATCGTGCT
>JAJXTX010000250.1:2346-4054 GCA_021783385.1 Pseudomonadota bacterium | reverse complement strand
CGCGACGCGCTGGCGCGATCCGGGTAGCTGCGAAAGCCGAGCAGTTTCACCGGCGGGTTGGCGCGGGTGTAGCGGGCGCCGCGGCCGGCCACGTGGGCGGCATAGCGGGCGTCGAGGCGGTTGGTGATGCCGGCATACCACGCGCCGTTGCGGCATTCGATCAGGTACAGGCACCAGCCCTCGGGCAGGACCGCCATCGCGGGTCCGGCGTTCAATGCTTTGCACCCTGCATGCACGCGCTCCGCAGCGCGCGCGCATGCGCGTCGGGCTCGAGCGGGCTGCGATCGGTGGCGCGAACACGTACGTGCCCGCGACTCGCCGGATCGGAGAGGGCAGCGGCGGAGAGTGGCTGACGGGGCGAGGCAGCGAGCGTTTCCGGCATGTCTCCACGATACCGCGATCCTCGACAGGCCGGCAGGCGCGACGTGGCCTTGACGGATTTTGTCAGCTTCGGCCGGCGCGGCGCCCACTGCGTGACGCGTTGGGTCACGCTGACCAGCACCCGTGCGCGCAAGGCGAAGCGCATTGGCAGTCGGGCACCGCACATGTCTGATCGAATCCAGCCGGGTCGGCCGGGCTGCGCGATACAGGAAGCTTCCGTGGCACATCGCTTGCTAGCAACCCCGGATCCTCAACCGAGGGTGATCGCGCGCGTGCATCGGCCGATCCGGCCGTGCACAGGGGGCGCGGCGATCGACATTCAACTTCCAACCTTAAAGGGGTAACGCATGCGGACTCAGCAGCAGAACCAGGGGTTCACGCTGATCGAACTGATGATCGTGGTGGCGATCATCGCCATCCTGGCCGCCATCGCCATTCCGGCGTATCAGGATTACCTGATCCGGTCGCAGGTCTCCGAGGGCATGACGCTGATGGATGGTGCGAAGACCGCACTGGCCGAGTTCTACAGCAACACGGGACGAATGACCGCGAGCAATGGCTCCGTCGGGTTATCGTCCACAATCACCGGCTCCTACGTGACGTCCAGCGGCCTCAACAATGCCAATCCCGGCGTGATCGTGGCCATCTACGGCAACAAGGCGAATGCGGCGATCAGCGGCAAATACATCGCGCTTTCGCCGATCACCGCGGCAGGTTCGATCAGTTTCGTGTGCACCAACAAGGCGGGCCTGGGCCGCATGGGCAAAAGCCCGGTGGCCAGCAAATACCTGCCCACGAGCTGCCGCAGCTGAGCGCAGACCGCAAGACCGGCGCCGGCACAGCAAGCCGGCCCGGCCCGTTGCGTCCCCCGCGCGATGGTGCAGGGGACGCATGGCTGCTCACGCCACGGTCAGCGTGACGTCGATGTTGCCGCGGGTGGCGTTGGAGTAGGGGCACACGATGTGCGCCTGCTGCACCAGCGCCTCGGCCTGCTCGCGCGGCAGGCCGGGGATCGAGATCGTCAGTTCGACCTCGATGCCGAAGCCGGTCGGGATCGGGCCGATGCCGACATGGCCTTGGATGCTGGTGTCGGCCGGCAGCGCCACCTTCTGCTGGCCGGCGACGTACTTCAGCGCGCCGAGGAAGCAGGCCGAGTAGCCGGCGGCAAACAGCTGCTCCGGATTGGTGCCGCTGCCGCCGGCGCCGCCGAGCTCTTTCGGCGTGGTCAGCTTGACGTCGAGCACGCTGTCGGAGGAGACGGCGCGGCCGTCGCGGCCGCCGTTGGCCGTGGCATGGGCGCGGTAGAGGACTTTTTCGATCGACATGA
>JAJXTX010000250.1:0-2246 GCA_021783385.1 Pseudomonadota bacterium | reverse complement strand
GCGTCGATCGGGTCACCAAGCGTTTTTCGGGACATACGGCAGTGCACCAGCTATCGCTGGATGTGCCGGGAGGCGGCATCTTCGGGCTGCTCGGCCCGAATGGCGCGGGCAAGTCCACCACCATCCGGCTGATCATGGGCATCCTGCAGCCGGACGAGGGGCGGGTGACCCTGTTCGGTTCGGATCGGGGCAGCCGGCGGCTGTCCGAACGCATCGGCTACCTGCCGGAAGAACGCGGCCTGTACAAGAAGATGCAGGTGCTCGAACACCTGGCGTTTCTGGGCGAGGTCAAGGGCATGCCGCGGGCCGAGGCGCGCAAGCGCGCGCTGGCCTGGCTGGAGCGGCTGGGCATCGGCGCGTGGGCACAGAAGAAGGTGGAGGATCTGTCCAAGGGCATGCAGCAGAAGGTGCAGTTCGCCGGCGCGCTGCTGCACGACCCCGAGCTGCTGATTCTGGACGAGCCGTTTTCCGGCCTCGACCCGGTGAATGCGCAGGTGATGAAGGACATCGTGGTGGAGCTGGCGCGCAGCGGCCGTACGGTGCTGTTTTCCACCCACGTGATGGAGCAGGCCGAACGGATGTGCGACCGCATCGCGATCATCGCGCGCGGCGAGGTGGTGGTGGGCGGCACGCTGGCGCAGGTGAAGGCGGACTTCGGCGGCCGGCACGTGGCGCTGGGCTTCAGCCATGACAAGCAGCGCGCCGAGCGCATCCTGGCCGACCGCGCGCTGGTGGCCAGCATCGACGACTATGGCGCCGCCGCCGATCTGCAGCTGGCCGAGGGCGCCGATCCGCAGGCCCTGCTGGCGGCGCTGGTGCGCGAGGGCGTGGGCCTGCGGCGGTTCGAGCTGGTGGAGCCGTCGTTGCAGTCGATCTTCATGGCCCGGGTCGGCGCCGATGCCGCGGTGGCCGCACGCAGCGGAGAAGCGGCATGAACAAGGTGATGGCGGTGATTCGCCGCGAGTTCGTGGCGCGCGTGCGCACCCGGGCCTTCGTGATCTCCACGCTGCTGCTGCCGGTGATGCTGGTGTTTTTCGCGGTGGTGCCGGCGCTGCTGATGCACGGCAGCGACCGCACCACCCGCATCGCGCTGGTGGATGGCTCCAGCGCCGGGCTGGGGGCGTCGTTCGCGCGCGCGCTGCAGGCGGAAAGAGTCAGCCGCAAGGCGGACGCGCCGGCGCGCTACAGCGTCAAGGTGTTTCCCGCCGCGGGCCGCACGGCCGCCGTGCGCGACACGCTGATCGCGCAGACCGGGTTCGCCCGCGGCGATGCCGCCGACCGCTGGGACGGCGTGCTGGTGATCGACGACGACGCGCTGGCCAGCGGCAAGCTGGCCTACTTCGGCAGCAACGTGGGGGCGGTGGAGTCGATGCAGCATCTGCAGTCGAGCCTGTCGCAGCTGATCGCCACCGCGCGGCTGGCGCGCTCCGGCGTCGATCCGGCGCTGGTGCAGAACGCAATGCGGCCAGCCGACCTGCAGACCACCAAGGTCGCCGACGGCAAGGCCACCGGCCAGAGCGGCGAGGCGTCGTTCATGCTGGCCTACTTCATGGGCTTCATCCTGTACATGTCGATCCTGCTGTATGGCCAGCAGACGATGGCCTCGGTGATCGAGGAAAAAACCTCGCGCATCATGGAGGTGCTGGCGTCCTCGCTGACGCCGTTCCAGATGCTGCTGGGCAAGGTGTTCGGGGTGGGCCTGGCCGGCCTGGCGCAGATGGCGATCTGGGGCGGCTCGATGGCCCTCGTCAGCAGCCAGCGCGAGCGCCTCGCCGGGCTGTTCGGAGTCAGCGCGGAGGCGATCCGCAGCCTGCCGGTGCCATCGATGGGGCCGGACCTGCTGACCGTGTTCCTGATCTACTTCGCCCTCGGCTTCCTGCTGTATGGCGCGCTGTACGCGGCGATCGGCGCGATGTGCAACACGGTGCAGGAAACCCAGCAGTATGCGGTGCTGGTCACCATGTTCATCATCGTGGGCTTTCTCTCGGTGTTCAGCCTGATCAAGGATCCCACCGGCGGTCTTGGCGTGACGATGTCGTACATCCCGTTCTTCGCGCCGTTCGTGATGCCGGTGCGCTGGTCGCTGGCCACGGTGCCGCCGGTCCAGCTGGCGCTGTCGCTGGGCCTGATGGTGCTGGGCCTGTTCGCCTGCGTGTGGCTGGCCGCGCGCATCTATCGCACCGGCATCCTGATGTTCGGCAAGAAGCCCGGCTGGCGCGAACTGTGGCGCTGGATCCGCGCCTGAC
>JAJXTX010000249.1 GCA_021783385.1 Pseudomonadota bacterium | reverse complement strand
CCCAGTAGGCCCAGCCGAGTATCAGCAGCCAGGGCGCGAGCAACAGCAAGGCGAGGTAGCGCATCGGTCACACTCCATGGGCTGGCGCGGGCCCGCGCCCATCCTGCGTGGCGAGCTGATCGAGCGCTTCGCGCAGCCGCGCCAGCGCCGCATCGCGTGCCGGCGCGTCGGGGTAGTCGGGCGTGCTGGCCACCACCGCACCCTCGCGTTCCAGCGCGATGCCCCGCGGCAGCACGCGCAGCACAGCGGCCGCCGCGCCGTCGGTCTTGAGCTGCTTCTGCAGTGCGCCGGCGGCCTTGGGGTCGGCAAACGGCATCGACAGCAACAGCTCCTCGCCCTCGGCCGAGAAAAGCCGGAAACGAAACTGGCCATCGGCATCGCGGAAGCTGGCCAGGCGCGGTGATTTGTCCTGCCGCGGCGCGGCCTTCGGGCGTGCTGCCGCGACGCCCGCGGTGCTGGCCGAACGCAACCCCAGCGCCTCGCGCAGCGCGGCGAGCTTCGGCGTGGCGATCGCGCGCGCCTTCCGCGCTCCCTGCTGCAGGATCGTCTCGATCGCCGCCGGATCAGCCATGAAGGATTCATAGCGCTCGCGCATCGGGGCGACCTCGGCGTTGACGCGCTCAAACAGCGCCTGCTTCGCCTCGCCCCAGCCGAGCCCGTCCAGCAGCGCCTGCCGGAACGCGGCCGTCTCGGCTTCGCCGGCAAACGCACGATAGATGGTGAACAGCGCCGAGCTGTCCGGGTCCTTCGGCTCGTCCGGTCGGCGCGAGTCGGTGACGATGCGCAGGATCGTCTCGCGCAGCTGACGCGGGCCACCGGCAAACAGCGGAATCGTGTTGTCGTAGCTCTTCGACATCTTGCGGCCATCCAGGCCCGGCAGCGTGGCCACCTGCTCCTCGATCAGCGCCTCCGGCAGCACGAAGAACTCGCGGCCGTGAATATGATTGAAGCGCTGGCCGAGGTCGCGCGCCATCTCGATGTGCTGGATCTGGTCGCGGCCCACCGGCACCTGGTGCGCATCGAACGCGAGGATGTCGGCCGCCATCAGCACCGGATACATGTACAGGCCCGCGGTGATGCCGGCGTCGGCGTCCTCGCCAGCCTCGGCATTACGATCCACGGCGGCCTTGTACGCATGCGCGCGGTTGAGCATACCCTTGGCCGCGACGCAGGTGAGGAACCAGGTCAGCTCGGGAATCTCGGGGATGTCCGATTGCCGGTAGAACGTCACGCGCCCGGGATCGAGCCCGGCGGCGAGCCAGCTGGCGGCGATCTCCAGCCGCGAGCGCTGGATCCGCGCGGCGTCGTCGCTCTTGATCAGCGCGTGGTAGTCGGCCATGAAGAAGAACGCGTCGACGTCCGCGCGGCGACTGGCCTCGATGGCCGGGCGGATCGCGCCCACGTAGTTGCCCAGGTGCGGGGTGCCGGTGGTGGTGATGCCGGTCAGGACGCGAGTCTGCATGGGGTTCGCTTGGTGAGGGATGCGGGGCGGACGATCAGCGGATCAGCGTGGACTTGCCGAACAGCGACTCGACCAGATCCACCGCCAGCTTGGCGGTCTGGTTGCGCTTGTCGTACGCCGGGTTCAGCTCGACGATGTCCAGCGAGGCGAGGCAGCCGGTATCGGCGATCATTTCCATGCACAGCTGCGCCTCGCGGTAGTTCGGGCCGCCGCGCACGGTGGTACCCACGCCCGGCGCGATGCTGGGGTCGAGGAAGTCCACGTCGAAGCTCACATGCAGGTGCGTGTTGGCGTCGACGCCGGCCAGCGCTTCCTCCATCACGCGCTTCATGCCGACTTCGTCGATGCGGCGCATGTCGAAGATACCGACGCTGGCCTCGCGCACCAGCTGTTTCTCGGCCGCGTCGACGGAGCGGATGCCGATCTGGCGGAACACCTCCGGTCGGGTGGCCGGCTTGCTGCCGTTGAGCCGGGTGAGTTCATCCGGCCCGTGCCCGCACAGGCAGGCCACCGGCATGCCATGGATGTTCCCGGAAGGCGTGGCATGGGCGGTATTGAAATCGGTATGCGCATCCAGCCACAGCACACGCAGCGACCGCCCCTGATCCTCGCAGTGGCGTGCCACCGCCGAAATCGAGCCGATCGCCAGGCAGTGATCACCGCCCAGCATGATCGGCAGGCAACCGGCACGCAGCTCCTGATAAACAGCCGTATAGACGGCTGCATTCCACGCCGCCACCTCATGCAAGTGACGATAGCCCTCGCTCGGCGGCTGCCACGGATTGAGCGGACCCTGCAGGTTGCCGCGATCGACCACCTGCAGGCCGCAGCGCTCCAGCCGGGCGAACAGGTTGGCCACCCGCAGCGCCTCCGGCCCCATCGAGGCACCGCGATGCCCGGCGCCGATATCGGTCGGCACGCCGATCAGTGAAACGGTCTGTTTGTGCATAAGCTGCCTGCTGTGTGTGCCTGTGGCCACCCTGCGGCAGCCGCGCCCGCGCAGCAAGCGTCCACCGCGCCTCGGGTGAACGCCTGCGCGGCATTCCGACGATCTGTCCGTCGAAGTTTACCGGAATGCCCCGGCCGTCGCGGTCGGTGCGGAATAACCCGCTGCCCGATGTGGCGTCGAACGAGACGTCAGGCTCCCGGCGGATACGGCCGCATCGGGCATGGGAAACCCCGGTCCGTCGCCTGGACCGGCACGGCACGCCTCGACAGATAACCGATCGGCCCGTTCCGGCCTAGTCAGCCAGCGGACACTGCTCCGGCAGGCCGGCGTCGAGCGCATCGGAGCGGGCGTGACACATCCGCGCCTGCCGGCTGCGCGCCAGTTCGTCCTCGCGACGCGAGCGCGCAGTGGAGCACCAGGAGACCAGCTCGCTGTCGCCTGGTGCGGCCGTGATGTTCAACTGTGCTTCCCCTGCGACCTTGACCCAGAGCATCCCTGCAAACTGCGTCACACCCCGCCACAAGGCGGAATGTGCGATCAGCGTTTGCATGCGTGTCACCCTCAGCTGCCCCTGCGCAGCCACCCGCGTCGATGCTAGCAAGCATTCACACAGCGCGCACGCACGAGACGTGTTGCTCCGCAATATCGGGCACCCTCCGGCACCCACGCGCGGCGACGAACACACGACCGATGATCTGCTTCCGCAGCAACGCTGTGTTTGCGGCACGCCCGATGACGTCCCGGCTGCGCGACCTGATGGCCAACGGAGGCGGCGAGGCGGCGGCGGATCCACGATCTGGTGCCGGCAGCAGGAATCGAACCCGCGACCTACTGATTACAAATCAGTTGCTCTACCAACTGAGCTATGCCGGCGCAGGGCTGCGATTCTAGCAGGGGCGACGGCGCCTGCCGAAACGCGCTCAGAAACAGCCGGCGCTGTGCGAGCCCACGCCGGCGGTGTGGATGCGGCTGCGCCAGTCGAAGCGGGCGCGGTCGGCCACCACCAGATCCAGCCAGTACTCGGGCACACTCTCGTTGCGCTCGCTCATGCGGGCGGGGAAGCCGGCGGCGATGATGTCGTCGCGGCGCTTGCGCGCGTTGGCTGGATCCTTGAACACGCCGAGCGAGATCGTGTTGGACTGATCGCCCGAGCTAACCACGAAGTAGTCGCTGATGTGGTGCGCGCTCAGCTCGCGCACCTGCGCCAGCGCCTGCGCGCGGCTGGCGGCCGGGGGCAGATACACCCACCAGCCGCTGGCCTGGCTGGTCTGCTCCTGCCGCGAGCGCATGCGCATCACCTCGGCGGTCAGCGACTGCCGCGCATTGCGCAGATCCTGCGGCGTGGCGAACGGGCCGAGCGAAAGGCATTCCCGCTGTGCCTGGGCCTGGGCCGGTGCGGCCGTGGTGGCCGCAGCGGGGCTGGGGATCGGCGTGGGCGCCACACTGGACGATTCCGGCAACTCCGACAGCAGACGCAGTTCCGGCACACCGGGATCGGTCGGGCTGCCGCCGCGCGGATACGGTTGGCCCAGCAGCAGCCACGCGCCCACCGCGATATTGAGCGCGCTCAAGAGCACAAACAGCAGACGCAGAAACATCAAACCCCCAGGCGCGGCGATGCAGCCATTCTAGCCGGGCGGCGCGGCCGGCA
>JAJXTX010000248.1:2319-4064 GCA_021783385.1 Pseudomonadota bacterium | reverse complement strand
CCGCCGGCCATCGCCACCGCCGCCGCGCACCACCCCGACTACCTCGCGTTCGAGGCACGCATGCGCCGCGAACTGCACCAGCTGTCCGCCGCGCTGAAGAAATCGGTGCCGTTCCACAGCCCCCGCTACATCGGCCACATGGCCTCCGACCTGCTGCTGCCGGGGCTGGCCGCGCAGATGCTGACGCTGCCGTACAACCCCAACAACGTCAGCGAGGATGCCGCGCCGGTCACCGTGGACATGGAGGTGCAGGTGGGCCTGCAGCTGGCGCGCATGCTCGGTTATCCGCACGACCCGGCACGGCCGGCGTGCGCGTTCGGCCACCTCGCCTCCGGCGGCTCGCTGGCGAACTACCAGGCGCTGCGGCTGGCGCTGGCGCTGAAGGCGTTTCCAGTGGCGCTGCGCGCCGCGCGGGTGCCGCAGCTGGAGCTGCCGACCGATGACTGGGCCGCCTTCAACCTGGCGGCGGCGGACACCATCGTGCTGCTGGAACAGTGGCACACATGGCTGGCCGCGCAGTCGCCGACGCAGCGCGCGCACTGGCAGGCGCGGGTCGAGGCGGAGCGGATCGAGCAGCGCGGGCTGGCCGGCTTCTTCGCCGCGCATCCCGAGCTGCGCGTGCCGCTGGTGCTGGCACCGGTCACCGCGCACTACTCGTGGAGCAAGGGCCTGAAGCTGCTCGGTCTCGGCCGCGAGCAGCTGCACCTGCTGCCGACCTGCGGCATGCGGCTGGACCCGGCGGCCTTGCGTGACACGCTGGCACGCTGCGCGCGCGAACGCCAGCCGGTGCTGATGTGCGTGGCGGTGCTGGGCAGCACCGAATACGGCACCATCGACCCGATCGACGCCGTGCTCGACGCCCGCACGCAGGCGCGCACCCGGGGCCTGGATTTTTCCGTGCATGTGGATGCGGCCTGGGGCGGCTACCTGGCCACCTTGTTCCGGCACGAGGACGGCAGCCTGCGCAGCCGCGCCGAGGTGGCGTCCGATTACGTGCAGTTCCCCACCGCCGCCGTGCACGCGGCGTTTGCCGCGCTGGCCGATACCGATTCGGCCACGGTCGATCCGCACAAGCTCGGTTATCTGCCCTATGGCGCGGGCGCCTTCATCTGCCGCGATCATCGCGCGATGGCGCTGCTGGCCGAGCGCGCCGACTACGTGTTTCACGCCAGCACGCCCGACAGCTACCTCGCGCGCTACCGCAGCCTGGGCCAGTTCGTGCCGGAGGGCTCCAAGTCCGGCGCGGCGGCGGCCGCGGTCTACGTGACGCACAAGGTGCTGCCGCTGGATCATCGCCACTTCGGCCGGCTGCCGCGCGCCACCGTGCGCGCGGCCGAAGCCTTCCACGCCTGCGCGCAGCGGTTTGCGCTCGACATCGCCGACCAGCTGCACGTGCTGGTGCCGTTCGCGCCGGACAGCAACCTGGTCTGCCTTGCGCTCAACCCCTGTGGCAGCCATACCGTGGCGCAGGCCAACGCCTATGTGCGCGCGCTGCACGACACGCTGCGCTGCGACCCGAGCCAGCCGCTGCAGACGAAGGAATTCTTCGGCTCGGTGACCAGCCTGCAGCCGCAGATGCTGGGCGCGGCCGACACCGTACGCATCCTGGCGGCCCTGCGGCTGGACCCGCACAGCCTGGGCAGTGACGCGGACAGCGACCGGCTGGTGATCCTGCGCCATACCCTGATGAACCCGTACCTGATCGATCACGAGAACGGCATCAGCTACATCGAACGCTACTTCGA
>JAJXTX010000248.1:0-2219 GCA_021783385.1 Pseudomonadota bacterium | reverse complement strand
GGCTGGACCCGCACAGCCTGGGCAGTGACGCGGACAGCGACCGGCTGGTGATCCTGCGCCATACCCTGATGAACCCGTACCTGATCGATCACGAGAACGGCATCAGCTACATCGAACGCTACTTCGAGTTCCTCGGCCGCCGCGCCCGCGCGCTGGCCGCCACTGCCAGCGCCGGCATCGCCGCCGCGCGGAGCCTTGCATGAAAAGCAACCTGCGACTCGTCAATCCGCGCGGCGAGTCCGAGCGCCGCTGGGTACACCATGCGCTGGAGCGGCTGACGCAGGAGGCGGCGCGCTCGGCCGACACGCATCTGCTGAAGCTCAACTTCCCCGGCTTCCACGGCATCGACTTCTACTTCAAGGATGAGGCCTCGCATCCCACCGGCAGCCTCAAGCACCGCCTCGCGCGCTCGCTGTTCCTGTACGCGCTGTGCAACGGCCGGCTGAGCGACGGGCAGACCGTGGTGGATGCGTCTTCCGGCTGCACGGCGATTTCCGAGGCCTGGTTCGCGCGCATGCTGGGGCTGCCGTTCATCGCGGTGATGCCGGTCGGCACCGCCCCGGGCAAGCTCCACGACGTGCAGGCGCTGGGCGGCAAGTGCGATCTGGTCGAGGACGCGGCGCAGGTGCATGCGCGCGCTGCCGGGCACGCGGCGAGCGGCGCCTGCCACCTCGATCAGTTCGGCCTGGCCGAGCGCGCCACCGACTGGCGCGGCAACAACAACATCGCCGAGTCGATCATCGGCCAGCTGGCGAGCGAGGCCGCGCCGGAGCCGGCGTGGATCGTCTGCGGCGCCGGCACCGGCGGCACCTCCGCCACCATCGGTCGCTACCTGCGCTACCGCCGGCTGGCCACGCGGCTGTGCGTGGCCGAGCCGACCGGCAGCGGCTTCGTGCACGGCTGGCGCACCTGCAATCCCGACGCGGTGGCGAGCCAGCCGACGCTGATCGAGGGCATCGGCCGACCGCGGGTGGAGCCGGGCTTCCTGTTCGACGTGGTCGACCGGGTGATCGAGGTTCCCGACAGCGCCTCGATCGCCGCAGCCTGGCTGCTGGAAGACCTGCTCGGCCGCCGCTATGGCGGTTCGTCCGGCACCAACCTGGTCGCCTGCCTGCAGCTGGCCGCCGCGATGCGCGCGCGCGGCGAGCACGGCAGCATCGTCAGCCTGCTGTGCGACCGCGGCGAGCGCTACGCGCAGACCCTGTTCGATGCGTCGTGGCTGGCCGCGCGCGGCATCGACACCACCGCCTGGGACGCCACCCTGCGCGCCACCCTGCAGGATGGGCAGTGGCCGCGGTCGGGCGACGGCGCAACATGAGGCATGATCGGCGCGACGCCCCCGGCGCCGCGGATGCCTGCCCGGGCCGCGCGCGCCCCCGACCCAAGGTATCCGCCCATGTCGTTTGCGATCCTCGGCTTCGGCCGCTTCGGCCACGCCCTCACCGACCTGCTGCTCGACGCCGGCCAGACCGTGCGCGCCTACGATCCCCGTGGCACGGTGCCGGCCGGGCTGGCTGCGGCCTCGGCCGTCGCTGCGATCGACGGCGCATCGTGGATCGTGCTGGCCATGCCGGTGCCGATGATGGCCGGCGCGCTGCGCGCACTGCGCCCGCATCTGCATGCCGGGCAGACCGTGATCGACGTGGGCAGCGTGAAGATGCACCCCTGCGCGATCATGGACGAGCTGCTCGGCGCGCAGATTCCGCATGCCGGCACGCATCCGCTGTTCGGCCCGCTCAGCCTCGCCCGCGGCGAACGCCCGTTGCGCACGGTGATCTGTGCCAGCCCGCGGCACCCCGATGCCGCGGCACGCGCGCACCAGCTGTTTGTCGATCTGGGCTGCGAGGTGATCGGGCAGGATCCGGCCACCCACGACCGCGCCATGGCGAACACGCACGCGCTCGCCTTTTTTCTCGCCAAGGGCCTGATCGACATGGGCGTGGATGACGACATGACGCTGGCACCGCCTTCGTTCCAGGGCCTGAAGCACATGCTGGCCGCGGTGCGCGGCGATGCCGGCCACCTGTTTGCCGCGATCCAGCAGGAAAATCCGTTCGCCACCGAGGCCCGTGCGCGGCTGCTCGAATCGCTGCAGCTGATCCATCGCCAGCTGCTCACCGAAGGCGACGAGAACGGCCAGCTGGCGATCCCCAACCATCCCGGGTCCGCCGCGTGAGCTTTCACGACCTGCGCAGTTTCCTCGCCGCGCTCGAGCGCCA
>JAJXTX010000247.1 GCA_021783385.1 Pseudomonadota bacterium | reverse complement strand
TCGGGGCACGTGCCGTGCAGTTGAACGCGGACCTCACCGTTGCTGCTGCCGTCGACAGCGGTTCGATCGCGTGGATTCCCTCGCCCATCGCCGGCGTGGAGCGGCGCATGCTGGAACGGGACGGCGATGAGGTGGCGCGTGCCACCTCGCTGGTGCGCTACGCGGCAGGCTCGTCGTTCGCGGCGCATACGCACGGTGCCGGCGAGGAGTTTCTGGTGCTGGAAGGGGTATTTTCCGACGAGACCGGCGATTTTCCGCAGGGCTGGTATGTGCGCAATCCGCCGGGGTCCCGCCACGTGCCGAGGAGTGCCGCCGGCGCGGTGATCCTGGTCAAGTTGCGCCAGATGCCGGATGCCGAAACCGCGCCGGTACGTCTCGACACGCAGGATCCGGCGCTATGGCGTGATCACGGCACGGGCTGCCGTCAGGCGCTGCTGTTCGACGCGCTGTGGGAGCGCGTGGTGATGCAACGCCTTGCTGCTGGCTATCATGGTGCGCGCGATCGCTGGCCCGGCGGCGTCGAGTTTTTCGTGCTGGCCGGCGAGCTGCAGCTGGACGCCGCGAAGCATCGCGCCGGTGCCTGGATTCGGCTTCCGGCCGGCAGCCACGCCATCCTCGCCAGCCGCGGCGGAGCGCTGCTTTACCGCAAGACCGGCCATCTTGGCTGAGCTCCCGCACGGCCACAAAAAACCCGCCAGCGGCGGGTTTTGGGGGCTGCTCACAGCCACTGCGCAATGGAGGCCAAGGTCGGAATCGAACCGGCGTACGCGGCTTTGCAGGCCGCTGCATGACCACTCTGCCACCTGGCCATTGCTTGCTGTTGTGCGACCGGAAAGGTCGCTGCTTGCTGCTACAAGACAAAACCCCGGCAAGCCGAGGTTTTGCGGAAAAACTGGAGCGGGAAACGAGACTCGAACTCGCGACCCCGACCTTGGCAAGGTCGTGCTCTACCAACTGAGCTATTCCCGCATCGGAGCCGCGAATCATAGCAGAAGCGGATCAATTGTGAATAGCCGCAGGATCGTCAAGCCATACGTTCCGACGCTGCATGCATGGCCACCGCTGCAGCACCCGCAGATGCGACAAAGCCCCGATGCGATCGGGGCTTTGTCTGTGTACTGGAGCGGGAAACGAGACTCGAACTCGCGACCCCGACCTTGGCAAGGTCGTGCTCTACCAACTGAGCTATTCCCGCGCTGCAGCCGCGCATTCTAATACGTGAATGCCGATCGTCAAGCACGCCCTGCGCGTACAACCATCATCAGCGTTCATCGTCGCGATCGGAAGGGTGACCCGACATGTCGCCACGCAGGATCGGCCACGCCGCGCGCAGATAATGGAAGCCGGACCAGATCGTCAGCACGCCGGCGATCACCAGCAGGCCTTCGCCGATGTGATACAGCCGCAGCGCGGTGGCTTCCTTCTCGTGCTGCACGATCAGCACCACCAGCGCGACCATCTGCATCACGGTCTTCAGCTTGCCCAGCAGCGCGACCTTGACGGTGGCGCTCATGCCGATCTCGGCCATCCATTCGCGCAGCGCCGACACGCTGATCTCGCGTCCCACGATCACCGCCGCCGTCACCGCCATCACGATGCCCGACCAGCCGCTGCTGGGATGCGATTCCACCAGCAGGAACAGGGTCACCGTAACCATCAGCTTGTCGGCCACCGGATCCAGGAACGCGCCGAACGCCGAGGTCAGCTTCATCCGCCGCGCCAGATAACCGTCCAGCCAGTCGGTCAGCGCCGCCAGCACGAACACGATCGCGGCGGTGATGTTGTGGCCGGGGAATGGCAGATAGAACACCGCCACCATCACCGGCAGCAGGCCGACGCGGAACAGGGTCAGCCAGGTGGGCAGGTTGATGCGCATGGGTCGATCCAGGGATTTGCCGCAGTGTCGCACGTCGCCTGTCGGCGAATGAAGTGCGACGGCGGATTCAACCGTGCGGATTCAATCGTAGAAACTCAGCCATGCAGGCTGGCGTAGATCCGTTCGGCCAGCCCGCGATCGATGCCCTTGACCTGCATCAGCTCCTCCACGCCGGCGCCTTCCACGCCGGACAGCCCGCCGAAGGCCTTGAGCAGCGCCGAGCGCCGCCGCGCGCCGATGCCCGGCACGTCCTCCAGCACGCTGCGCTCGCGCGCCTTCTCGCGCCGCTTGCGGTGGCCGCTGATGGCAAAACGGTGGGCCTCGTCGCGCACCGCGGCGACCAGGTGCAGCGCCGGCGAAGACGAGCCCGGGTGCAGCTCGCGGCCCGTGCTGCCCGGCTGCATGCGCGCCAGCACCAGGGTTTCCTCGCCGGCGCGCCGGCCCGGCCCCTTCGCCACGCCGACCACTTCGATGCCGCTGACGCCAAGCTCCTGCAGCACGCCCAGCGCCTGTGCCACCTGCCCGTTGCCGCCGTCGATCAGCAGCAGGTCGGGGCGCGCGCCCTCGCCTTCGGCCAGCTTGCGAAAGCGCCGCGTCAGCGCCTGATGCATCGCCGCGTAATCGTCGCCGGGGGTGATGCCGGTGATGTTGAAGCGGCGGTAGTGCGACTTCTCCGGCCCCTCCGGCCCGAACACCACGCAGGACGCCACGGTGGCCTCGCCCATCGTGTGGCTGATGTCGAAGCATTCGATGCGCCGCGGCGCCGCAGCCAGTTCCAGCACCTTCTGCAAGTCGTCGAAGCGCGCGCCCAGCGTCTGCCGGCTGGCCAGACGCACCGTCAGCGAGGCTTGTGCATTGCGCTCGGCCATCTGCAGGAATTGCGCACGGTCGCCGCGCACGCTGGATTTCAGCTCCACCGCATGGCCGCACTGCTGCGCCAGCAGCTCGGCCAGGAGCGCCTGGTCCGGTATCGCTTCGCCCAGGATCAGCTCGCGCGGCACCACTCGATCCAGGTAGTACTGCGCGATGAACTGCGCCAGCACATCGGCCGGCGCGGCGTCCAGCGGCAGCCGCGGAAAGAAATCGCGCGTACCCAGGCTGATGCCGTTGCGGAAAAACAGCACGCTCACGCAAGCCATGCCGGATTCGATGCGGCAGGCGATCACGTCCATGTCGGCGCTGGCGCCCTGCACGTGGTGCTGCGCCTGCAGCTGACGCAGGGCGGCCACCTGATCGCGCAGCACGGCGGCCCGCTCGAACGCCAGCGCCTGGCTGGCGCGCTCCATCGCCTCACCCAGCTCATCGAGCACCGCGGGGCTGCGCCCTTCCAGGAACATCTGCGCATGGCGCACGTCGCTGGCGTAGTCCTGCACATCGATCAGCTGCACGCACGGCGCGGTGCAGCGGCCGATCTGGTGCTGCAGGCAGGGCCGCGAGCGGTTGCGGAAATAGCTGTCCTCGCACTGGCGCACCTTGAACAGCTTCTGCATCAGGCTGAGGCTTTCGCGCACCGCGTAGGTGCTTGGATAGGGCCCGAAATAGCGCCCCGGCAGGTTGCGTGCGCCGCGATGGAAGGCCAGCCGCGGGTAATCCTCGCCGCTGGACAGGTAGATGTAGGGGTAGCTTTTGTCGTCGCGCAGCAGGATGTTGTAGCGCGGCTTGAGCGACTTGATCAGCTGCGATTCGAGCAGCAGCGCCTCGCCTTCGGTGCGCGTGACGGTGATCTCGATGCGCGCGATCTGCGCCACCATCGCGGCGATCCGCGGCTCCATCCGCGGCTTCAGGAAATAGCTGCCGACCCGCTTCTTGAGGTTGCCCGCCTTGCCGACGTAGAGCAGCTCGCCGGCGGCGTCGAAATGACGGTAAACCCCGGGCGAGGAACTGAGCGTGCTGACGAAGGCCTTGCCGTCGAACGGCGGCGATTGGGCGGACTGCATGCGTGCATTCTAACGGCTGTCGGCATCCGTCGGAGCGCCAGCAAGCCGCTGCCGCCGGGCGGGCTCAGCCGTGCGCGCGCAGCCACGCTTCGGCGCGTTCGAGATCGGCCGGCGTGTCGATGCCGGGCGGAAACGGCTCGGGCGTGAGCCGTACTGCGATCGCATGGCCGTGCTCCAGCACGCGCAGCTGCTCCAGCGATTCGGCCTGCTCCAGCGGCGTGCGCCGCATGCGCGTATAGCGCGCGAGAAAGCCGGCGCGGTAGGCGTAAA
>JAJXTX010000246.1 GCA_021783385.1 Pseudomonadota bacterium | reverse complement strand
TCGACGGCATGAACTGGCCCCAGCCCTGCGCGCCGGCGTAGGAGCCGGTGAGCGTATCCAGCGGCCCGGCGAGCCGGTTGTCCGGCAGTTCCAGCAGGGTCTTCAGCTCGCTGCGGAAGAACGCCGCCCGCGGCGGGTAGTACAGGCCCAGCGTGACCAGCGCATCGAGCACCTTGTACTTGCCGGTGATGCGGCCGTAGAAAGTCTCCACGCCGACGATCGCCACCAGGTACTCCGGCGCCACGCCGTACTGCCGGCCGATCTGCTCCAGCATGGCGCGGTGCGCCAGATAGAACGCGATGCCGTCGTCGATGCGCTTGTCGGTGAGGAAGATCGGCCGGTAGTCCTTCCACGGCTTGGCCTCGGCCGGACGGCTGATCGCATCGAGAATGCCCTGCTGCTTCTTCGCGCCGTCGAGCAGCGCGTTGAGCACGGCGGGGTCCTTGCCGGTATCGCGCGCCACTTCGCGCACCAGCGCGGCCTGACCGGGATGGGTGGCCGCCTGCGCCGGCGCCAGCACGCCCAGCAGCAGGCCCAGCAGGATGAGCAGATGAACCGGCCGACGCCGCGTGGAGGTGACGATCATGCGGGAATTTCGCTTGCGCTGTGACGGCATGCGCGGAGCCTAGCACGCAGCGGCGGGCGCGCCGGCACCGCTCATTCGTGCATCTTGCGATTGGCGTGGATCGACATCAGCACGCCGAAGCCGACCAGCAGCGACACCGCCGAGGTGCCGCCGTAGCTGATCAGCGGCATCGGCACGCCGACCACCGGCAACATGCCGGCGACCATGCCGCCGTTGACGAACACATAGACGAAGAAGCTCATGCCGATCGCGCCGGCGAGCAGCCGCGAGTAGGTGTCGCGCGCCTCCATCGCGATCCACAGGCAGCGCCCGATGATGAACACGTACAGCGCGATCAGCGCGATCACGCCGACCAGGCCGAACTCCTCGGAGAACACCGCGAAGATGAAATCGGTGGTGTGCTCGGGCAGGAAATCCAGCCGCGACTGCGTGCTGTGCTCCCAGCCCTTGCCGAAGATGCCACCCGAACCCACCGCGATCTGCGACTGGATGATGTGCCAGCCGTTGCCGAGCGGGTCGGATTCGGGGTTCAGCAGGGTCAGCACACGATCGCGCTGGTACTGGTGCATCACGTGCCAGGCCACCGGTACCATGCCGCCGAGCACACCCAGCAGCACGCCAATGCGCCACCACGCCATGCCGGAGAGAAACAGCGCGAACGCGCCGGCGGCCGCCACCAGCAGCGCGGTACCCAGATCCGGCTGCTTGGCGATCAGCGTGGCCGGCAGCGCGATCAGCAGGCCGACCACCACGATGTCCTTCCAGCGCGGCGGCAGCTGGCGCGCGTGCAGGTACCAGGCCACCATCATCGGCATCGTCAGCTTGAGCAACTCGGAGGGCTGGAAGCGCATCACGCCCAGATTCAGCCAGCGATGGGCGCCGCGGCCCTCGCCCAGCAACGCCACCAGCACCAGCAGCGCGCTGCTGCCCACGTACAGCCACGGCGTCCAGCTGCGCAGCACCGACGGCGGAATGCGCGAGATCAACAGCAGCAGCGCGCCGCCCAGCACGAAGCGTGCGGCCTGGCCGCCGACCAGGGCCAGGTTGCCGTCGCCCGCGCTGTACAGCGTGACCAGGCCCACTGTGGCCAGTGCGAACAGGCCCAGCGCCAGCGGCAGATCGATCCGCGGCCGCGTGAGCACACGCTGAAGGAAGCGGCGCAGGCGCACCTGGATGATGCTGATCATGGCGTGGCCCCGGCGCTGCTGGAGGCTTGTGCCGGCAGATCCTCGACCGGCGCGAGCGGTGCGGCCGCCGTCGCCGGTGCACTCGGCAGCGGAATGTCCTTGGGTGCCGCGGGCCCCTTGGTGGCGATCCAGGCATCGAGGATCTTGCGCACGATCGGCCCGGCGTCCTTGCCCCAGGCGGCGGCCTCAAGCACCACCGCCACCGCGATCTGCGGATCGTCGGCCGGCGTATAGGCCTCGAACCAGGCGCGGTGGCGCGAGGCGAGGTAGGCATCGCTCTTGTTGGTGTTGTACGCGTCGGTGGTACGCGAATAGCGCTCGGCGGTGCCGGTCTTGCCGGCAATCGGATACGGAAAGCCCACGCCCATTCCCTTGCCGGTGCCGCCGGCGATCACCGCCTGCATGCCGGCGTTGATGACGTCCCAGTCGGCCGCGCTGGTCACCAGCGAAGGGCCGCTCGGCGGGTTGGGCAGCGGCTGCGGCCGCGCATCGGCGCTGCCCTTGGTCGCCATCACCAGCCGCGGCGCGTACGGCACGCCGTGTCCGGCGAGGGTGGCTACCGCATGGCTCAGCTGCAGCGGCGTCACTGCCCAGTAGCCCTGGCCGATGCCGGCGATCACGGTCTCGCCCGGATACCACGGCTGCCGGCTGTGGTCGGCCTTCCACGCGCGCGAGGGCAGCACGCCCTCGGATTCGCCAAGCAGGTCGATGCCGGTCTTGCGGCCGAAACTGAAGCGGCTCATCCACGCGCTGAAGCGGTCGATGCCCATGTCCAGCGCCAGCTTGTAGAAATAGGTGTTGGTGGAATGCTCGATGGCCTGTTCCATGTTGACGACACCGTCACCGCCGCGGGTGTCGTCGCGGTAGCAGCGCGACTGCCCGGGCAGGCAGAACTGGCCGGTCGACAGCACCGTGTCCTGCGGTCGCCGGATACCCTCCTCCAGGCCGCCCAGTGCGAGGAAGGGCTTGATCGTGGAACCGGGCGGATACACTCCGCGCAGCGCGCGGTTGTACAGCGGCTTCTCCGGATCGGTGGTCAGCGCGCTGTAGTCGGCCTGGCTGATGCCGTTGACGAACAGGTTGGGATCGAAGGTGGGAATGCTCACCATCGCCAGCACCTGGCCATTGCGCGGGTCGATCACCACCGCCGCGCCGGGACGGCCATCGAAGGCTGCCTCGGCGGCCTTCTGGATGCGCACGTCGATGCTCAGATAAAGATTCTTGCCGGGTATCGGCGGATGCGTTTCCAGCACGCGCTGGATGCGCCCATCGGCATTCACCTCGTCCAGCTCGTAACCGGGCGTGCCGTGAAGCACGTCTTCGTAGGAGCGCTCGATACCGCTGCGGCCGACGTGGCTGGTGCCCTGATAAAGCGTGGGGTCGAGGTGCTCCAGGTCGTTGGCGTCGATGCGCCCGACGTAGCCCACCACATGCGCCAGCAGCGGCCCCAGCGGATAGCGGCGGGTCAGATACGGCACCACGTCGACCCCCGGAAAGCGCCAGCGATTGACCGCGAAGCGATCCATCTCATCCTCGGTCAGGTGCATTTTCAGCGGCACGCTGTCGAATCGCCGACTCGTCGCCAGCAGCTTGTTGAAGGCGTCGAGGTCGTCCTGGCCCAGCGGCACCACCCGGCCCAGCCGCGCCAGCAGTGCCGGCATGTCCTTCACCTGCTCGGGCACCACCTCGAGCCGGAACGCCGGCACGTTGTCGGCCAGCAGCACGCCGTTGCGATCGTAGATCAGCCCGCGCGCCGGCGGAATCGCGCGCGGCTTGACGCTGTTGTTCTGCGAGCGCGTGACGAACTCGCTGTGACGCATCACCTGCAGGAACACGAAGCGGCCGATCAGCAGGCACAGGCTCAGCAGGATCAGCGCGAAACCCGTCCACGCACGCCGCCGGAACAGCGAACTCTCGCCGCGGGTGTCCTTGATCGAGCGACGGGTCTTCATCGGTTACTGGATGCGCAGACGGGCGCGCAGGTCGTCAAGCAGCAGGAACAGGAACGGCCACAGCGCAGCGCCGACGAACGGCGCGATCCACCAGCTGGCCGGCGGCAGTGAAGCGCCCGCCAGTACCCGCACGATCAGCAGCAGCACGCGGTCGTTCAGCAGCAGCGCCAGTACCGCCAACGCCTGCTGCCACATCGGGAAAAAGCGCAGACGCGAGCGGAAGCGCAGCGCAATGAAGACCAGCGCGCACAGCCGCAGCGCCTGCTCACCCAGCACCACGCCGTTGAGCAGGTCCGCCACCAGTCCAATGGCAAAGGCGAGCCCCAATGACACGCGATCCTCGGACTCCAGCGACCAGT
>JAJXTX010000245.1 GCA_021783385.1 Pseudomonadota bacterium | reverse complement strand
GCGGAAGGTCAGCACACGATCGGCCGAGCCCGGCGGCCCGAACACCGGCGCGCGCGGATCGAACTCGATGACTTGCGCATGCCCGTAGCGCGCCGCATCGGCGGCGAACTTGCGCCGCAGCGCGTCGGCGCCGGGCGCCGGCACGGCGGCGATGTAGTGGCCGTTGTCGTGCAGCAGCGGCGCCAGGATCTCGCTGTACCAGCCGCCGCCGGGAGTGATCTCGATCACCGTCTGATCCGGCCGGATGCCGAAGAACTGCAGCGTGGCCTTGGGGTGGCGATACGCATCGCGGGCGCGGTTGGCGGCCGAGCGCCAGCTGCCGGCAAGCACCTGGTCCAGCTGCATCGCGGTGAAATCGCGGGCGCTGGTCGGCGGCACCAGCGCGTCGGTCGGCTGGTCCTCGGCCGAGTCGGCCGGGGCGATCTGCGCGGCGGCTGGCGTGGTGGCTCCGAGGCAGGCCGTCAGCAGCAGCACCGCGCAGGCCGCTCTCAGGCGATCGACTTGCATGACGTGGGTTCCTCTTGTGCGTTTCGTGACGGTGGCGCGTTGCGGCAATCTGGCAAAGGCAGCGTGCAGATACGGTGGATGGCGCAGGAGGGATGCAGACAGGGACGGCAAGCCGTCGACATGCTCGCGCCGTTCGCCCCATACCTTGCGTAGCGCGCCAGAAAGAACGCGCCATCGACGGGCCGGCCGGTGGCAGACATGCGGAACCTCGATGCGGGACAGGTTGAAATTTACGCATGGCGCTGCGCGCCAGCGGATCTGCACGAAAGACGCCCAGCGGGAACACGCGACGGCCGGGCTGGCGCGCGGACCCATGTTACATCGGATCTGCGCGGGCTCCGGGGCCGCTCAGAGGCTGCCCAAGGCCGCCGCGAGCGCGCCCAACCCGACGCGATAGGTGGTGCGCATGACCGCCTCGGCCACGCGCTCGGCGTCACCCAGCACGTCGAAATCGGACGACCAGGTCACCAGGCAACGCTCGCCGTCAGGCCGCACCTCCAGCCGGGAGCGGCAGGCCTGCAGCGGCAGCCAGCCGTCGACCAGCGCGTACACGTAGCGATATGCCGCATCGTTGCGCGCCTCCAGCCGCTCGACCGCACGGCTGCCATCGGCGTAGTGCAGGGTGCGGATGCGCCCCTCCCATGACAGGTCCAGCCGACGCACCTGCGGATGCCAGCGGTGCAAGCCGCCGAAATCGCCGATCAGCGCCCATACCGCCTCGGCGGGATAGGGAAGATGCTCGGTTACTTGGATGCTCGTCATGGCCACCTGCCGGGTCGACCGCGCACAGCCTGCAGGAAAACACGCAAGAGGCGGGCCAAGACGCGCCGCGCGGCCGGTCGCCATGCGCAGCAGGGCGCACCGCGCGTTGTTGCTTTAATGGCGCAGCGCGGTGGTGACAGTGCGTGCCAAATGCCGCACGCGCGCGGATTCCATGTTGCGCTGCAGTTTGCGACGACCGCAGCGCGGCGCGATGCTTGGGTTCGTTCTGCCAGCGTCAGGCCGCGACCTTCGCGGCACAGTCGCAATCCATCGCGAGGTGACGCGCCGGTAGTGAGGGAGCATGCCCATGAGCAACGTCCTGTCGGCCGGTCCGCCGTCGTCGCAGATCTCCCGCCTGCTGCAGGCGCGCACCGGGATGACCCAGGTGTCCGCCCACGTCGCCAAATCGTGGGACCGCTGCCTCAACCGCTACAGCATGGAACCCGACGCCGCGCGCAACACCATCGTGCTCGATGCCGAGTCGGTGCGCGCGCGCCAGCTGACCTTCGGCGAGCTGCTCGGGGTGGCCCGTGCGGAAATGGAAAACCTGTACGAGCAGATCGCCGGCTCCGGCTATGCAGTGATCCTCAGCGACGCCGACGCGGTGGTGCTCAGCGCGATCACCGACCCGGGCCTGAAGCGCGAGTTCCGCAGCGCCGGGCTGTGGATCGGCGCGGTGTGGAGCGAGCAGAACGAGGGCACCAACGGCCTCGGCACCGCGATCGCCGAGCGCGCGCCGGTGACCGTGCACTGCGGCGAGCACTTCCGCCGCTACAACGCGGGACTGTCGTGCTGCGGCGCGCCGATCCTGGATGTCGATGGCAACGTGCTGGCAGTGCTGGACGCCTCGGCCGCCAGCTCGGCCGACACCCGGCTGGTGCAGAGCCACACCATGGCGCTGGTCAGCATGTCGGCCAACCTGATCGCGCGCTGCCATTTCCTCAGCCACTTCAAGGACGCCTGGGTGCTGCGCTTTCACAGCCGCGCCGAATTCGTCGGCCTGCTGCACGAGGCACTGATGGCGATCGACGGCAACGGCCGCATCGTCGCGGTCAACGAGAGCGCGGTGGTGCAGCTGGGCATGAGCACGCCCGCGCAGCTGGTCGGCCGGCTGCTGGACGATATCCTGCCGTTCGACTTCGCCACGCTGGAACAGCGCGCATCCAGCGAACCGGCTTCGCTGTGGCCGATGCGCGACATTGCCTATGGCCGCCGCTTTTTCGCCAACGCGCGCGCACCGCTGGGCCATCAGCGGGTGCTGCCGGCGCCAGCCGCCACGCCTGCGGTGGCCGCGGTGACGCCAGCGCGCCAGCACGTCGGCAGCGATCCGCGCATGCAGCACAACCTCAACTGCGGCCGACAGCTGTTCGGCCGACGCGTGCCGATCCTGCTGCAGGGCGACACCGGCACCGGCAAGGAAGTGTTCGCGAAGTCGCTGCACCGGGCCAGCAGCTGGGCCGAGCGCGCGTTCGTGGCGGTCAACTGCGCGGCGATTCCGGAGGCACTGATCGAGAGCGAGCTGTTCGGCTACACCCGCGGCGCATTCACCGATGCGGCGCGCGAGGGGCACGTGGGCAAGATCCGCCAGTCCAGCGGCGGCACGCTGTTTCTGGATGAGATAGGCGACATGCCGCTGGCGCTGCAGACGCGCCTGCTGCGGGTGCTGGAGGAACACGAGATCGTGCCGCTCGGCGGCGACAGCGCCATCCCGGTCGACCTGCACGTGATCAGCGCGACCCACCACGACCTGCTGCAGATGGTGCAGCAGGGCACCTTCCGCGAGGATCTGTATTACCGCCTCAACGGCATCACGCTGGATCTGCCGCCGCTGCGCGAGCGCACCGACAAGCGCGAGCTGATCCAGACCCTGCTGGCGGAAGAAGCCGCGCAGGGGCGACCGCCCGGGATCGAGGACGCGGCGCTGGAGCGCCTGCTCGACTATCCCTGGCCAGGCAACATCCGCCAGCTGCGCAACGTGCTGCGCACCGCCGCCGCGCTGGGCAGTGACCAAGGCTGCATCGGCCTAGCCCAACTGCCGCGCGAGATCACCGGCGAGCACCGGCATGCAGTCGTCGCCGCACCCGCGCCGGGCAGCGACGAATCCGGGCCGCTGCGCACCGCCGAGCGCGACGCGCTGCGGCGCGAGCTGGAACGCATGCACTGGAACATCAGCCGCACCGCCGCCCTGCTGGGCGTGAGTCGCAACACGCTGTACCGCAAGATCCGCAAGCACGAGATCGTGCTGCCGGACTGAGTGCGGCGAGGCCTATTCGTCGTCGGCGACGCCGAAGTCGTAGCGCAGTCCCACCAGCCACGCGCGCGGCGCGCCCGGCGCCACGAACAGGGTCGGGCTGCCGGGGCCGTTGAGATCAATCAACCGGTTCGGCGTATCGAACACATTGGTGCCCAACTGGCCGCTGATCGCGTAGCGACGGTCGAGCGCGTTGTCGACGCGGACGAACAGCGCCAGCCGCCGCGTGGCCCGGTAATGCAGGTCCAGCGCCAGCACCGCGTAGCCGGCCAGCGCGCCGTGGCGGTCGCGGTTGTTCTCGTCGCCCACGGCGAACTGGCCCGAACTGGCGCGCAGGTTGCCGCCGACCGACCACTGCGCGTCGAGCCGGTATTCACCGGAAAAATTGAACAGCTGGCGCGGCACGCCGGGCAGCCGGTCGCCGCGGCGCACATGGATCACACCGCCGGCATCGGCGCTGGAGTTGGCGCCGCTCTGCGCGTCGAAGGCACTGCCGTAGGTGGCGCTGACCAGGCTGTAGTTGGCCTGCCACTCGAACCGGCCGAGCTTGCCGCCGAGGCCCATGTC
>JAJXTX010000244.1:2260-4100 GCA_021783385.1 Pseudomonadota bacterium | reverse complement strand
CGCTTGACCAGGAAGCTGATCGCCACGCCGGTCTGGATGCCGAACACGTTGTGCTTGCTGCCGGACAGTTTCGGGTTGGCGCGCACGTCGCCGCCGAGATCGACGATGCGGATCTCGTTGAACTCCTGCGCCACGATCTGGCGAAAGCCGTCGAAGGTGCGCGAGTCGATGAAACTGCGGTTGGTGATCAGCGCCAGCACGCCGTCGTCGTGCAGGCGGTCCGACGCCCAGCGGAAGAAGCGTGCGTACATGTCGTACAGCTTGGTCTTCTGCGCGGTGCTGGCCTTGATGTAGCTGTCCTTGATGCGGCGGTCGATCTCCGGGTATTCGCGGTTCTTGTTGTTGTCGTTTTCGTTGAGCTGGTTGGCGTTGTACGGCGGGTTGCCGATGATGACGCTGATCTTGCGCCGGTTCTGCCGCTTGATGCGTTCGATGTTGGCCTCGCCCATGCCGAACAGGTCGGCGATCTGGTCGCCGGTTTTCTTGCCGAGGCCGGCCACGTTGTCCAGCGTGTCGACCAGGCACAGGCCGGGAAACTCGTGGTACTCGCCGGCGATGGCGGCGTAGGTGGCCTCGATGTTGAGGTTGGCCACGTAGTACGGCAGGATCGCCACCTCGTTGGCGTGCAGCTCCTCCAGGTACTTGTGCTTCAGCTTGGCCGGCTGGCCGCGAAAGTGCTCGATCAGCTCGGCGACGAAGGTGCCGGTGCCGCAGGCGGGGTCGAGGATCTCCACGTCGCGGTCGATCAGGTTGCGGCCGAAGTGCTGCTCGCACAGCCAGTCGGCCGACTCGATCATGAAGCGCACGATGGCGTTCGGCGTGTAGACCACGCCGAGGCGGTCGGCGGCCTTGGGGTTGTAGACCTTGTAGAAGTTCTCGTAGACCAGCTTGAGGAAGGTCTGCTTTTCGTGGTGGCCGCCGATCTGCGCGGCACCGCTGCGGATCGCGCGGTAGTAGATCTCCAGACTCTTCAGCAGCTGGAAGCGGGTGTTGCCGGTGAAGAAGGTGTCCTCCAGCTTGTGCAGCTCGCGCGCGACGTTGTTGTCCTTGTGGAACGGCTGGCCGGGAAACACCTGATCGAAAATCTCGTCGGTGAGGATGTGCTGGATCAGGATCTCGCGCACGTCCTCCTCGACCAGGTTGGGGTTGATGGTTTCGCGCGCGTGGTCGAGAAAATGCCGCGCGGCCTTGCGGAAGGCGGCGTTGTCGGTGTGCGCGGCGTCGATCATCTCGCGCAGCACCTTGAGCACGGCCGGCAGGTCGGTGGTGAACTGGGTCACCGCCTTGCGAAACTCGGCGATCTCCGGGCGCTGGTAGCCGAAGAACAGGGTGAGCAGCCGTTCGAGCTGCCCGACATCGTCGATCGGGCAGCGCATCACCTCGCGCGCGTTCTGGATCAGCACGGCCTGGGTGCTGTCCTCGAAGATGATGTTGTCCTTCGGGTAGCCGCGCTTGAACTTCAGCGCGATCTCGGCGTCGAGGTCGTCGCGGTCGTCCTTCGCCTCCCAGTAGCCGAACGGCATGCGCAGCGCATGCAGCAGCGCACCGTCGACGTAGCGGCGCTCCTTTGCCGGCGATTCGATCTCGTACTCGGGCACGAACACCAGCTCGTGCGAGCGCGCCCAGCCCTTGAGCAGATCCTTGAACGCCTCGCGCACCACGCTCTCGCGATGGCTGCCGCTGACCTGGCGCAGGGTGGCGAGGTCGTTGAGGTAGTGCTGGATAAGTACGCGCGACATGGCCGTCCTTGCTTGAACCTGCGGGGAAAATACCACGCGGGTGGAGGCCGGCCGGGACGGGCGGCAAGCTGGCGTGACAAGCGCGCCGTCAATGCACCCTC
>JAJXTX010000244.1:0-2160 GCA_021783385.1 Pseudomonadota bacterium | reverse complement strand
CGGAGGGCCGGCTACAATGCGGCATGTCACTTATCCAGCTGCAACGCGTCGACTTCAGCATCGGCGGCCCCCTTCTGCTTGAGCACGTCGATCTGTCGATCGAGGCGAACGAGCGCGTGTGCATCGTCGGCCGCAACGGCGAAGGCAAATCCACCCTGATGAAGCTGATCGCCGGCGAGCTACATGCCGACGACGGCGAGGTGCGCGTGCAGAGCGGCGTGGTGATCGCGCGGATGGCGCAGGAGGTGCCGCAGGACACCGCCGGCAGCGTGTTCGACGTGGTGGCCGAGGGGCTGGGCGATCTCGGTCATCTGCTGGCGCGCTACCACCACCTGCTGCACGAGCTGCACACGCAGGCCGACTTCGACGCGCTGGGCGACCTGCAGCACGCGATCGAGGCGCAGCACGGCTGGGATCTGGACCGCCGGGTGACCGAGGTGCTGACCCAGCTGGAGCTGCCGGGCGAGACCGACTTCGCCGCGCTGTCCGGCGGCATGAAGCGCCGCGTGCTGCTGGCGCAGGCGCTGGTGCGCAAGCCCGATGTATTGCTGCTGGATGAACCCACCAACCATCTGGACATCGAGGCGATCGGCTGGCTGGAGAACTTCCTCAGGCAGTTCGCCGGCAGCATCCTGTTCGTCACGCATGACCGCAGCTTTCTGCGCGCGCTGGCCACCCGCATCGTCGAGATCGACCGCGGCGCGCTCACCGACTGGCCGGGCGACTACGACAACTACCTGCGCCGGCGCGAGGAACGGCTGCACGCCGAGTCGCAGGCGAACGCGCTGTTCGACAAGAAGCTGGCGCAGGAAGAGGTCTGGATCCGCCAGGGCATCAAGGCGCGGCGCACCCGCAACGAGGGCCGCGTGCGCGCGCTGAAGGCGCTGCGCAACGAGCGCGCCGAGCGGCGCAACCTGAGCGGCAACGTGCGCATGACCGCGGCCAGCGCGCAGTCCTCTGGCAAGAAGGTGGTCGACCTGAAGCACGTGCACCAGGCCTACGGCGGCCGCGTGCTGATCGACGACCTCTCCACCACCATCATGCGCGGTGACCGCATCGGCATCATCGGCCCCAACGGCGCCGGCAAGAGCACCCTGCTGAAGATCATGCTGGGCGAACTGAAGCCGCAGCGCGGCGAGGCCGAGCTGGGCACCGGCATCCAGGTGGCCTACTTCGACCAGCACCGGCTGCAGCTCAACAACCAGCTCAACGCGCTGGACAACGTGGCGCAGGGCCGCGAGTTCATCGAGCTCAACGGCCAGCGCAAGCACATCGTGGGCTACCTGCAGGATTTCCTGTTCTCGCCCGAGCGAGCCCGCGCGCCGATCACCCGGCTGTCCGGCGGCGAGCGCAACCGCCTGCTGCTGGCGAAACTCTTCGCGCAGCCGTCCAACCTGCTGGTGATGGATGAGCCCACCAACGATCTGGACGTGGAAACCCTCGAACTGCTGGAAGAGCTGCTGACCGACTACCAGGGCACCCTGCTGCTGGTCTCGCACGATCGCGCGTTTCTCGACAACGTGGTGTCCAGCACGCTGGTGCTGGAAGGCAACGGCCGGATCGGCGAATACGTGGGCGGCTACACCGACTGGCTGCGCCAGCGGCCGAGCGCGGCCGCCACGGTGGCCGCGGCGGCGGCCCGCCCCGGACTCACACGCGCGGCTGCGACGCCGGCGGCCGCGGCGAAGCGCAAGCTCAGCTTCAAGGACCAGCGCGAGCTGGAGCAGTTGCCCAGGCGCATCGAGCAACTGGAGAGCGCCATCGCCGCGCACGGCGAGGCGATGGCCGCGCCGGATTACTTCAGGCAGGACAGCGCCGCCATCACCCGGGCCAACGAAGCGGTGGCCCGCATGCAGGCCGAGCTGGACGCCGCCTACGCGCGCTGGACCGAGCTCGACGCCTGAGAGCAACCGCACGAGCGGCGCGTTCTACAGGAGCGGCGAACATGTCGGCGGGCAGTGCCCGCCCTACAAGACGCGCCGCGCACCACCTGCGGGTTGGATAGGCGTTGCGTAGGGCGGGCACTGCCCGCCTTCAATGCTCGGCGCGGGATCTCGTCACGCCGGCCTGCATGATGCGGTCGGTCCACGCAATGCCGATCGCCGACACGATGAAAACAGCGTGGATGATGGTCTGCCACATCACGCCCACGGTGGTCAG
>JAJXTX010000243.1 GCA_021783385.1 Pseudomonadota bacterium | reverse complement strand
CCTCGTCGCGCGCGATCGCGTTGAACACGTCCAGCTCGTGGGCGATCCGCACGGCGTCGCGCGCCTGCTCGCGGGCGAAGCGGGTCACGCCCCAGTCGGGAATCGAGAGCACCACCACCCGCCCCGCCTGCGCGCCGGCCAACCCGATCGCGCGCGCCAGCAGGGCGGCGAACTGGCGGCGAAAGTCGCCCGGCGGGCGGCCGCGGTACTGGTTGTTGACGCCGATCTGCAGGCTGACCAGATCGTAGGGCGGCGTCAGCACGGCGGCGTCGATGCCGGCCGCGAGTTCGTCGGTGCTCCAGCCGGTGACCGCGACGATGCGCGGATCGTCGATCAGCATGCCGCCGCGGCGCAGCTGCCGGACCAGAATAAACGGCCAGCTGTCCTGCGCGGCCACACCTTCACCCACGGTGTAGGAATCGCCAAGGGCGAGATAGCGGATGGACAAGGAATTCAGCCGGCCATCGCGACGGCGCGCTGCGGCTGCTCCTGCTCCTGCGCCATCGCGGCCAGCACCCGCTCGATACGCACGAACACCTCGCGCAGCTGGGCCGCTGGCGGCAGCAGGGTCAGCCGGAAATGCCGGCTGCGCGGCACGTTGAAGCTGCCGCCGGGTATCACCAGCACCAGCTCCTGCTCCAGCAGGCGCAGCGCGAATGCCTCGTCGTCGAAGTGGGGGATGCGCTCGGCGCGCACCTGCGGAAACGCGTACAACGCGCCGTCGGGAGTCACCAGATCCAGGTATTCGCTGGTGGCGACCGCCTGCAGCACGCTGCGGCGCGCCTCGTGCAGACGTCCGCCGGGTGCGGTCAAGCTGCCGATGGTCGGGGCGTCCTGCAGCGCCGGCAGCACCGCCCACTGCGCGGTGACGTTGGCGCACAGTCGCAGCGCGGCCAGCAGCTGCAGCGCGTCGCGATAGTCCGCCGTGCGCGCCGCCTCGCCGGACAGGCTCATCCAGCCGATGCGGTAGCCGCACGCGCGGTGCACCTTGCTGAGGCCGCCGAAGCTGATGCACGGCACTTCGCCGGCTACTTCGGCCAGCGGCTGGAAGGTGACGCCGTCGTAGAGGATCTCGTCGTAGATCTCGTCGCTGAGCAGCAGCAGCCGGTGCCGCGCCGCGATCGCCACCAGCTGTTCCAGCAGCGCGCGCGGGTACACCGCGCCGGTCGGATTGTTCGGATTGATCAGCACCAGGGCGCGTGTGCGCGGGGTGATCAGCGCCTCGATCTCGTGCGGGTCGGGCAGATGGCCATGCGCGGCCAGGCAGCGGTAGTAGCGCGGCTGGCCGCCGTTGAGAAGCGTGGCCGCGCTCCACAGGGGGTAGTCCGGACTGGGCAGCAGCACCTCGTCGCCGGCCTGCAGCAGCGCACGCAGCGCGATGTCGATCAGCTCGCTGACGCCGTTGCCGATGAAGATGCGCTCCACCGCGACGCCGCGCGCGCCGCGCTGGCGCTGCTGTGCGGCGATCGCCTCGCGGGCGATTTCCAGCCCCTGTTCGTGGCCATAGGCCTCGCTGTCGTGCAGGTGGCTGGCGATTGCCTCACGCAGGTGCACCGGCACCGTGAAGCCGTAGCGGCCCGGATTGCCGATGTTGAGCTTGATGATGTCGAGGCCGGCCGCCTCCAGTTCGCGCGCGCGGCGGGTCAGTGCGCCGCGGATCTCGTAGCGCACGTCGGACAGGTGCGCACTGGGGGTGATCGAAGCCAATCCGGCATCCTCGCATGGGTGAAAAGCCGGCGCCCTGGCCGGAGCACCCGGATGCTAGCAGTGCAGCCGTCCCCGGTGCGAGGCGCGCGATGGCCGCGAGCGGTTCATCCGCGGGCCATGCCGGGGCAAGGCATAATCAGCGAACCGTGCAGTCAGACCTCCCTCATGAGTGATGCCGAATCGATCGAACGCCTGCGACGCATCGGCTGGCGCGGCGATGCGCTGCCTGCCGGCGGCCTCAAGCTGGCGCGGGTAGTCGCCCAGCATCGCGCCGGTTACGAGCTGCACGATGGCCAGACCCTGTTCGGCGCGCAGCCGGACGGGCGCTTCCTCAAGCGCGGCATCGATCCCGGCGAACGCCCGGCGGTGGGCGACTTCGTCGAAGTGGCGATGGGCACGCCGCCGCACATCGTCAGCGTGTCGCCGCGGCGCACCGCGCTGACGCGCGCGGCGGCCGGCGAGCGCTACGAGCGCCAGCTGATCGCCACCAACATCGATTACGTGCTGGTGCTGACCGGGCTGGACGGCGACTTCAACCCGGCACGGATCGAGCGCTACCTCTCGCTGACCGAGGACTCCGGCGCACAGCCGGTGGTGCTGCTGAGCAAGCTCGACATCCGCGCGGATGCGCAGCAGCCCATCGACGCATTGCGCGCGCGGCTGCCGGCCAGCACGCCGATCCACGCGCTCAACAGCAAGGACCCGGCCAGCGTGGCGCTGCTCGCGCCGTACCTGCAGCCGGGCGACAGCGCGGTGCTGGTCGGTTCCTCCGGTGCGGGCAAATCCACGCTCACCAACACGCTGCTTGGCACGGCGACGATGGCCACCGCCGCGGTGCGCAGCCACGACAGCCGCGGCCGCCACACCACCACCTATCGCGCCCTGTTGCAGCTGCCCAGCGGCGGCTGCCTGATCGACACGCCCGGCATGCGCGAACTGAAACTCACCGGCGAGGAAAATCTGGACCTGTTCGCCGACATCGGCGTGCTGGCCGAGCAGTGTCGCTTCGCCGACTGCGGCCACGGCAGCGAGCCGGGCTGCGCGATCCAGATGGCGCTGGACCAGGGCGGCCTCACCCCCGAGCGCTGGCGCAACTACCTCAAGCTGCACGACGAGCGCGAGGAGCAGGCGGCCACGCTGGAGGCGCGCCTGCGCCGGCAGCGCGGCGGCCGCCCGATCGAGCGGCCGCACGGCCACCGCGGCCAGCGCGAAAAGGAATAGCCGTCCGAAGCGGATGTTCCGCAGCGGGCCGCCGGCGCTACTATCGAAACGAACCTCACCCGGGATTGCCTCATGCGTCGCTCGTCCGCGTCGTGCCAGCACTTGCGCCAGCGGGTGCCGCGATGAACGCGCCAGCTGCCACGCTGGCTCCCGCGCTGCAGCGCTACGCCGAGCTCGATCGCCGGCTGCTGGCGGCGGCGCGCGGCATCGCCATCCTGCCCACGGTGGCGTGGCCGGCCTCGCTGGAAAACCGCATGATCGCGGCCTATGCCGCGGGCCGGTTCGCGCTGCCCGAGATCAGCTACACGCGGCCAGACCTCGCCGCCGCACGCGCCGAACTGGTGGCGATCGAGGCGGCCGCCGGCGGCCGCGACGGGCTGGATGTCGACCCGCTGGGCGATTACCTGCGGCGCACCGCCGAGTCCTGGCGCATCGCCGCCGACATGCTGGAGTCGGTCGGCACTACCGGTGTCACCGCGCCGTCGATCGCGCTGTACGGACGTCCGGACGACATGATCCCCGGCAGCCGCCGCAGCAATCTCGACGCGGCGCGCTACTTCGTCGAGCTGTCCGACGAGCTGGGTGCCGATCTGCTGGCCGACGACAGCAGCCCGGGCCAGCCGGCCGACGCACTGTGTGCGGATCTGGGCCGCACGCTGGACGACTTCTTCGGCGCCGGCACGATCCGCGTCGAGGTGGACCCCGAGCTCACCGCCAAGGCCGCGGCGGGCGCCACCCGCATCCGCCTGCGCGGCAATACCTGCTTCAGCGAGTACGACCGTCACCAGCTGCTGGCGCACGAGGCCTTCGTGCATTCCCTGACCGCGCTGAACGGCCGCCGCCAGCCGCTGCTGGCCTCGCTGGGGCGCACTTCGCCGCGGGTCACCGCCACCCAGGAAGGGCTGGCGGTATTTGCCGAGCTGATGTCCGGTGCGATCGACATCACCCGGCTCAAGCGCATCAGCCTGCGCATCCTGGCGATCGACATGGCGCTCGGCGGGGCCGACTTCGTCGAGGTCTACCGCTACTTCAGCGCCCGCGGACAGAGCGCGGCGGACAGCTTCCATTCGGCCCAGCGGGTGTTCCGCGGCGTGCCGCTGACCGGCGGCGCCGCGTTTGCCAAGGACAACGTGTACCTGTCCGGCCTGCTCACCGTGCACACCTTCTTCCGCTGGGCGCTGCAGC
>JAJXTX010000242.1 GCA_021783385.1 Pseudomonadota bacterium | reverse complement strand
AGAAAAGTAACCAAAAGAGAAGGCCACCCCGCTTGGCGCTTGCCGGGCTCCTGCCCGGCAAGTCCGCGAGCCGGGGCCGGGCTTTTCGAACGGGCATCCTTCCCGTGCGAAAAGGCATCGACATCCCGGTCGATGCCCGCTGCGCGGCCTGTCGTCCCCGACTCACCGCCGCACAGGGGCCCCGGGTAGAGCAGCGGGCCATCCTGGCCCGCACTTTTCAGAAGAGCCGGAGCACGAGCAAAGCAACGGCCGGGCGACGCTTCGCTGTTGCTGTTGCTTTTCGGCTTCATCACCGAGTGCAGGCCAGGATGCCCGCAAGGCGCGCAAGCGGGGTGGCCTTTCTCTTGGGTTACTTTCTCTTTGGCCACGCAAAGAGAAAGTGACTCGGCCTCCGCAGGAGGACGAAAGCTCTTCGCCCTGCCATCCGCAAGACAGCCATCCGCAGCGGCCATCGAGAACATGCTCATGTGTAGAAACTCCCCGCCAGCGTGCCAAGCAGCAGCGCCCATCCGTTCACCAGCACAAACAGCATGATCTTGAACGGCAGCGAGATGATCATCGGCGAGACCATCATCATGCCCATCGACATCAGCACGCTGGCCACCACCAGGTCGATGATCAGAAACGGGATGAACAACAGGAAGCCCATCTGGAACGCGGTCTTCAGCTCACTGGTGAGAAACGCCGGCATCGCCACCTTGAACGGCACATCGGCCTTGCTGGCATAGGGCTTCTCCTTCGCCAGCCGGGTGAACAGCTGCAGGTCGGCATCCCGCGTCTGGTCGAGCATGAAACGCTTGAACGGCGCCACCGCCGCCGGCAGCGCCTGCTCGGCGGTGAGCTGGCCGCCCATGTACGGCTTCACCCCGTTCTCATAGGCCCGGTTGAGCACCGGCGACATCACGAACAGGGTGAGAAACAGCGCCAGCCCCAGCAGCACCTGGTTCGGCGGTGTCGACTGTGTCCCCAGTGCCTGGCGCAGAAAGCCGAGCACGATGATGATGCGGGTGAACGCCGTCATCATCAGCAGGATCGCCGGCAGCACGGTCAGCGCCGTCATCAGCACCACCACCTGCAGCGACAGCGTCCAGTTCTGCACGCCACCGGGTGCGTTGTGCACGGTCAGCACGGGAATGCCGGTCGTCGATGCCAGCGACTGCGGCATCGTCAGTGCGGGCATCGCCGGCATGCTGACGCCGGTTGCCGGCGTAGCCGCGATCGCGCACAACGGCAGCAGCCACAGCGCCAGCAGCAGCCACCTGCGCACTGCCACGCTCATGGCGTGCGCTTCCAGCGGGCGAGCAGTTCGGCAAATCCGGCCAGCGGCGCGGCAGGTGGCGCCGCTTCAACCGGCGCGCTCACCACCCCCTCGTAGACATGCAGTGTGTGCATGCCGCCCGGGCCGATACCGATCAGCAGCCGCTTGCCATCGGCGTCGAGCAGCAACAGGCGGTCGCGCGCACCCGCGGAAAACGTCTCGATGCAGCGGATGCGGCGGCTGGATGTGCCGGGGCGATGCTGCAGCCGGCGAGTGAGCCAGCCGGCGACAAGAATCAGCGCGATGATACCGAGCAGGCTCAGTATCACCCGCGCGAGTTCGCCACCGACATTGAGGTCGGGCGCGGCCACCGGAGGGGCCACCAGCAGGAATGCCAGCGTGCCCATCAGCGCAGCTTGCGCACACGTTCGGCCGGGCTGATCACGTCGGTGAGACGGATGCCGAACTTCTCGTTGATCACCACCACCTCGCCATGCGCCACCAGCGTGCCGTTGACAAACACGTCGAGCGGCTCGCCGGCGGCGCGATCCAGCTCAACCACCGAACCCTGATTGAGCTGCAGCAGATTGCGGATGCTGATGCGGGTACGCCCGACCTCCATCGCCAGCGTGACCGGCACATCCAGGATCATGTCGAGATTGACTTCACCACCCTCTGCCGCCGCGCCACGCAGGGCAGTCGATTCAACGCGCTCGCTCGATTCGGCGAAAGCGCCATGGGCTGACTGGTTCATAGCGGATTCTTTCCAGTGAAGTGGTCGGCCGCCGGACGTGTCTCGCGTCGGCTGGCCTGGGCGTGGAAACGGACGGCATTGCGGCCGTTGGACTGGCCGTAATAGCCGCGGAACAGCGGCACATCTTCGGCATATACCGTGGTCAGCTCCGGCAGCTGTACCGGGATCACGTCACCCGGTCGCAGATGCAGGAACTCGCCGATGCTGAGCCGGGCCTCCAGCAGCAGCGAGCTGAGCCCGACTTCAGCGTCCAGGATTTCCTCATGCAGGGAATCCGCCCAGCGGCCATCGCGGTCGACGCGATCGCTCTGCACGCCGGCATCGAGCAGGGTACGGATCGGCTCGACCATCGCGTACGGCATGGTCAGGTGGATCTCGCCACCGATGCCGTCCAGCTCGACCTGGAAGCGCGATACCACCACCGTCTCGGTCGGGCTGACGATGTTGGCGAACTGCGGATTGATCTCCGAGTTCTGGTACTCGAACTCCAGTTCCAGCACCGGCGCCCATGCTTCGGTCATCGCGGCGAACAGCTCGCCCAGCATGATCTGGATCACGCGGTTTTCGGTCGCCGTGAAGTCGCGTCCCTCGATGCGTGCGTGATAGCGGCCATCGCCGCCGAAGAAATTGTCGATCACGGTGAACACCAGCCGCGGTTCGAACACCACCAGCGCGGTGCCGCGCAGCGGCTTGATGCGTACCAGATTCAGATTGGTCGGCACCGCCAGTCCATGCACGTATTCGGTGAACTTGACCATCTTCACGCCGAGCACCGAGACATCGCAGGTCTTGCGCAGCACATTGAATACACCGGTGCGAAAGAACCGCGCAAAGCGGTCATTGACCATCTCCAGCGTCGGCAGACGGCCACGCACGATGCGATCCTGCTGGGTGAAGTCATACGACAACACCGCATCGACCGGCACCGGCGCGTCATTGCCAGTGGCCACATCGCCGCCTTCGACACCATTGAGCAGGGCGTCGATTTCGTCCTGTGAAAGCAGATCGCTCATATGCGCGGCATCCGGGTCACTGCATCACGAAACTGGTGAAATAAAGTGCCTTGATGCCGGGTCGGCCGAGCCGCTCCTGCACAATCTTCTGCACCGCGGCCAGCGCCTGCGCCTGCAGCTTCTCGCGGCCGGCGGTATCGCCGATGCTTTTGCTGTCCTGGCTGCTGAGCAACAGCACCAGCGCATTGCGGATCACCGGATCGGCATTCTGGGCCGCCTGGATGGCCGAGGCGTCGTGGGACATCAGGGTGATGCCCACTTGCAGGTAGCGCACCGAGTCATCCCCGTGCAGATTGACCACGAAGGGCGGCTGCAGCGCCAGGTAGAGTTCGGTCTTGTGCTCCGTCGGCTGCCCGCTCTTGGCCTTGGCGGCGCCTTTGCCGCCAGCGGCAGCGGGACGCAACATCAGCCAGGTGCCCCCACCGAGCACCAGCGCCAGCACCAGCGCGCCGCCGATGATCAGCGGCATGCGCCGCTTGCGCGGCACCGGCACCTCGGCCGCCGGTTCCTCCTGTTCGTCCTCAACCATGAAAACCTCGATCTGGATGGATGTTTCTGTTCACGTGAGGCCCCTCGCTGCAGGCCCTGGAGCAGTCAAATGCAAACCACGTGCCATCGCGTGTAGTCGTTGACCTGGCTTGGTTTCCAGCGATCCGCGTGGGTGCCGGCGCAGGTCACGGCACTTTCTTGACGCCTGTCACCGGCTTGGCGTGACGTCATCGCGACGGCGCGTGACGGGGCGTCGCGATGACGGCATGGCTCGATGCCGCCGCCGCGCCATGCCGGCACTCCGGTCGCCGCCACTCTGAGGCCGGGAAAAATTCGTCCGCCGCAGCAAGGGCGTCGCCGGGCGCGCGCGACAAGGGCGTTGCAGACACTACAGGGGGGGGGTGAGCCGGTGACTCGGATTGGCCCGCAGCGCGCCGCCGGCACGGGTGTTCGGCGGCGGTCGCGCTAGGTGGGCGGCCTTTTCTCAGCCGCTCAGGCAAACGTGTCGAGCAGGCCGATCACACCAAGTATCGGCGACAGCTGGTCGACATGGGCTTCATCCGCATGCGCGAGGGCCGCAACGTTCGACGCCGTCCCGCCGTGCGG
>JAJXTX010000241.1:1414-4126 GCA_021783385.1 Pseudomonadota bacterium | reverse complement strand
CCCCGGACCACCCCGTACCGTGACCACCACTGATGCACTTGCCCACGCACAGCAGCTGATCGACTTCATCCGCGCGGAGATTCCGCTGGCCCACGCGATGGACCTGCAGCTGGACGCCTGCAGTGACGACCTGCTCAGCCTGCGCGTGCCGCTGGCGCCGAACGTCAATGACAAGGGCTGCGCGTTCGGCGGCAGTCTGGTCAGCCTGATGACCCTGAGCGGCTGGGCATTGGTGGAACTGGCGCTGCGCCGGCGCGGCGAGCACTGCGACGTGTTCGTGGCCGAATCCACGGTGCGCTACCTGGCGCCGCTGTGGCAGGACTTCCGCAGCGAGTCGCGGCTCGCCGCCGGGTCCGACTGGGTCACTTTCTTCCGCACGCTGGAGGCGCGCGGGCGCGCGCGCATCGAGGTGAGCTGCGTGGTGCCCGGCGATGACGGCCAGCCGGCGGCCACGCTGGCCGCGCGCTTCGTGGCCAAGCGACGCGGCTGAGCCGCCGTCACCCATCCGATTGAGGCAGAATGGATGGCGTACAACCGGGAGCGACATCCATGCGCCGTATTCTGAGCCTTGCCCTGCTGCTGTCCGCGCTGCTGCTGGCCGGCTGCGCCACCCGCGAGCGCAGCGAGTCGCTCACCACCACGCTAGGCGCCTACGGCAGCGCGCTGCGCTGGAGCGGTTTCCAGAGCGCGGCGCAGTTCATCGATCCGAAGATCCGCGCCGCGCACCCGCTGACGCAGCTGGACATCGAGCGGTACAGGCAGGTGCGGGTGAGCGAATACGACGACGGCGCCGGCCCGGTGCCAGTCGACGACGACGACGTGCAGCAGACCGCGCGGATCAGCGTGATCAACGTGCACACCCAGGTCGAGCGCAGCATCATCGACCACCAGACCTGGCATTACGATCAGAAGAACCATCACTGGTGGCTCACCAGCGGCCTGCCGAGGCTCGATCAGCACTGATCAGATGCATGACTGCGGCGCGCTGCCCGTATAATCGCCGGTTTACTCGGATCGGCACGCCCAGCGCGCCTGTGGAATCAGCATGAACGACGTCCTGCACAAGCTGCCCCAGTTCGTGGGCCATCATCTGGCCCTTTCGGCCCTGTTCGTGATTCTGCTGCTGGCGCTGATCGTGATGCAGCTGATGGAAATGTTCAGCAAGGTCCAGGCGCTGACCCCGGCCGGGCTGACCCAGCTGATCAACCGCGAGAACCCGCTGCTGATTGACATCTCCCCGCGCGATGCCTTCGAGAAGGCGCACATTCCCGGCGCGCGCCACGTGGCGATGAGCCAGTTCGACCCGGAGAACAAGAACCTGGCCAGCGCGAAGGAACTGCCGGTGGTGCTGATCTGCCGCTCCGGTCAGACCGCCAGCACTGCCGCGCAGCGGTTGGTCAAGGCCGGCTTCACCCGCGTGCATACGCTGGGTGGCGGCATGCTGGCGTGGCAGGACGCGCAGCTACCAGTGACCAAGGGCAAGTAGGCGCACCCTGTGCACTCCTACACGGGGTTCAGGCCTGCGCGCGCGGCCAGGATCTGCGCCAGCACGTCGGGCGCGTATTCGAACGAGTCGTAGTAAAGCCGCGACTCCGGCAGGCCGGCCGCGAGAAACAGGCGGCGGCCCGCCTCGATCATCGCCGGCGGCCCGCTCATGTAGAGATCGTGCGCGGTGAGGTCGGGCTGATCCTGCAGCAGCGCCTCATGCACCAGGCCAAAGCGCAGGCCGTCGGCCGCGGCAGCCGGCACCGGCTCGGATACCACCGGATGGAACCGCAGGTTCGGATGCTCGCGCGCCCAGCGTTCGGCCAGCGGACGCAGATACAGATCGGCTGCGCTGCGCGCGCCCCAGTACAGCTGCATCGGGCGCCGCGTGCCCAGCCCGATGAAATGCTCGACGATCGCCTTCACCGGCGCGAAGCCGGTGCCGCCGGCCATGAAGATCATCGGCCGCTCCGAATCCTCACGCGGCACGAAGGTGCCCAGTGGCCCCTCGATGCGCAGCCGGTCGCCGACCTGCAGGCGGTCGTTCACCCACGAAGTGAAGCCGCCGCCGGCCACGTGGCGCACGTGCAGCTCGATCATGCCGTGCAGCGGCCCGCCATCCGGTGGCGCACTCTCGGCCTGCGCGCCGTTGGCGATCGAAAACGGGCGCCGCTTGCCGTCTTCCAGCAGCACATCCAGGTACTGGCCCGGCAGCCAGCGCAGGCGCGGCTCGCCCGCCGCAGGGCGCAGGCGCAGGCCGATCACGTCCGGCGCCAGCCGCCACTTCTGTGTCACCACCACGTCGAGCTGGCGCCGCGCCACGTGGTGCACCGAGGTGACCTCGCGCGCCTCCAGCAGCAGGTCGCTGACCGGCACCGCCTGGCACAAAAGCACTGCGTGCCGCGCCTGCGCCTCCGCGCTCAGCGCCGCCGGCGGATTGCGCGGATACTCGCAGCGCCCTTCCAGCAAGGTGGCCTTGCAGCTGCCGCAGACGCCGGCGCGGCACGAATACGGCAGCGCCACACCCGCGCGCTGTGCCGCTTCCAGCACGGTTTCACCGGCCGCCACCGGAAACTGGTGACCGGAGGATGTGAGAGTGACCTTGAACACAGTGGATTGTCGCGGCGATGTCAGCAGTCAACAATGCGGGTTCACCCCGCAGGAATCAATCATGAGCACCACCACGCCGATCTGGAAACAGCCCGCCGACCTCACGCGCATCAACGG
>JAJXTX010000241.1:0-1314 GCA_021783385.1 Pseudomonadota bacterium | reverse complement strand
GTCAGCCGTTCGCCCAGCGCGGCCGGCTCGACCGCGACACGATGGTGCAGCAGCCGATGCGCGCGGCGCTGGCATCAAGCCTGCTGCCGGCATCGCTGCAGCCGAATTACCGCGCGGCCGGAACACGGCTGGATGCCGCCATCGCCGCTCGCATGCAGGCGCTCGGCCCGCTGCGGCAGCTGCGCCTGCACGGCGACTGCCACCCCGGCAACGTGCTGTGGACGGACGCCGGTCCACACTTCGTCGACTTCGACGATGCCCGCAGCGGACCGGCGGTGCAGGATCTGTGGATGCTGGCCAACGACGAGCGCGCGATGCAGGCGCTGCTCGAGGGCTATCAGCAGTTTCGCGATTTCGATCACACCGAGCTGGCGCTGATCCCGGCGCTGCGCGCGATGCGCCAGCTGCACTACGCCGGCTGGATCGCCGCACGCTGGCACGATCCCGCGTTCCCCGCCGCGTTTCCGTTCGCCGCCGAGGCGCGCTGGTGGGAGCAGCACATCGCCGACCTGCACGAGCTGACCGACGAGCTGGAATAATCCTCATCCCGCAGGAGCGCACCCCGTGCGCGAAGGCCCTTCGCTCCGATCGACATCAGAGCATTCGCGCACAGGCTGCGCTCCTGCGGTTTTTTCATTTCCCTTTGGAGTTCCGCATGCGCACCATCCTGTTCCGCCTGATCGGCATCCTCGAAATCGCCGGCGGCCTCTACGGCGTGGGCGCGATGCTGCGCCACCTGCTGCCGCTGGGTTCGACGCATGACAGCGTGATCGCGCTGATCGGGCTGGGCTTGTTCGGCTTCGTGCTGGCCGCCGGGGTGCAGCTGGTCGACGGCAGCGAGCGCGGCGTGCGCATGTCGAGCTGGGCGCAGCTGCTGCAGATTCCGCTGATCGCCACGCCGATCTTCAGCTACGCGCTGCACTGCGGCGCCTACCTCAACCTCTCCACCAGCGTGCATCTGGTGCGACCGTGGCTGGACTGGAACTTCGGCACGCAGGGCTACAGCCTCGCGCTCGCCGGGCCGGCGACCGCGCGTTTCGGCATCAACCTGCTGGCGCTGCTGTCGTGGCTGCTGCTCAAGCTGCGCTGAGCAGCGACCCGCAGCCGCGGTGGGAGCCATGCCAGCAGCTATCATGCGCGGATGAACTCACCTGATCCGTCGTCGCTGCCTGCCACCCTGCCCGTCATCCGCCTGAAATCCGATCGCGCGCCGGGCCACCCGTGGGTGTGGTCGGCGCAGCTGCACAAGCCGGAGGCGAAGCTGCCGCCGGGCAGCGTGGTGGAGATCCGCGACGCCCGCGATCGCTTCGTCGG
>JAJXTX010000240.1 GCA_021783385.1 Pseudomonadota bacterium | reverse complement strand
ACGCGCGCTGGTACACCGGCCAGTTCTCGTCGGGCCGGAACGAGGCCGGCAGGTAGGTCATCACCGCATTCGCCGGCAGGCTCTTCGCGATCTGGTCGACCGTGGCGTGGAACTGGTTGCAGGCGGGACAGGCGTAGGAGAACACCTCGGTCACCTCGATCTTGCCCGGGTGGCTGGTCGGCTGCGCCGGGTCGATGCGGAAGTAGTTCTTGCCCTCCACCCACTTGCCGCTGTCGACGAACGGCGCGGCGGCAGCAGCGGGCGCTGCCGAGGCAGCCGGTGCGGCAGCGGCGGTGCCGGCGACGGCCGGGGCCGCGCTGGTGGAAGCCGCCGCTGCGGCGCTGGCGACGGGCGCTGCGCTGGTGCTGGCGGCCGCTGCACTGGTACTGGCGGCGACGGGCGTCACGGCACCGTTGCCGGCGTCATGGCTGCAGGCGGCAAGCGCCAGCAGGGCGACACACAGAATCGGCAGGCGCTTCAACATGAGTGAACCTCGAACGGACGTGGCGTAGAGACGACAGCGCCGACTCGGGGTCGGCGCGTGGCGATGGATCGGATCAGGGTGTGGCGGCCGGCGCGGCATCGGCGCTGTGCAGGCCCTCGATGTAGCTGGCCAGCGCAGCGATGTCGGCGTCGTCGAGCTTCTTGGCGATCGCCGGCATGATCTGCGCGTGGGCATCGGTACCCCACGTGGTGCCGTCGTGCCAGGCCTTCAGCGTGGCCTGCACGTACTTCGCATGCTGGCCGGCCAGGTGCGGATACATCGCGCCGGGGTTGCCGCTGCCGTCCATCGCGTGGCAGGCCATGCAGGCGGGCACGTCGTGCTGCGGGTCGCCCTCGCGGAACAGCTGCTGGCCGCGCTCCACCAGCGCCTGGTCAGCCACACCGGGGGTGGTTTTCTGGCTGGCGAAATAGGCGGCAATATCGTGCATGTCCTGCTCCGACAGCGGGGTCGCCATGCCCAGCATGATCGGATTCTGCCGCTTGCCCGATTTGAAATTGTTCAGCTGCTGAACGATGTACTCCTCGCTCTGGCCAGCCAGCTTCGGGAACATTGGGACGCTGGAGTTGCCGTCCAGGCCGTGGCAGGAGCCGCACACCGTCGCCTTGGCCTGACCGGCGCTGGCGTCGCCGGGCTTCAACGCCACCACCGCGACCGGCGCGCTTGCGGCCGCAGCACTGCTGGCAGCGGCCGGTGCCGCCGCCGTGCTGGATGCACTCGCCGGTTTGGCGGCACTGGCGGCGGCTACAGGCGCCGACGTTTTCGGTGGCGCACTCTGGGCGATCGCCATGGTGGTGGACAGCGCCAGCAGCAGGGTGGCGGCGGACCCGAGAACGGCAGGCCGGATACCGGCGGAGCGAAAACTCATACACTTGACTCCCGAAAGACTCGCAAACACTGCCGTCGACGGCAGTCATCAGGCCTGCAGCAGGCAGTAACCGCAGAATTATCCCCGCGCCATCGTACCTTGGTCAAACCATCCTCATGCCCAATCCCTTGCAAGGCGCGCAATTCGTGCTCGCTGCCCACCGCATCAGCCAGCTGCCCGCCGACCAGGGGGCGGAGGTGGCGTTTGCCGGCCGTTCGAACGCCGGCAAGTCCAGCGCGCTGAATGCGCTGACCGGCCACAAGGGTCTGGCACGCACCTCCAAGACCCCCGGCCGCACCCAGCAAATGGTTGCCTTCAGCCTGCCTGCAGCGCATCCGGGCAGTGGCCAGATGGCGCCGGACATGCGTTTGATCGATCTGCCCGGCTACGGCTACGCCAAGGTGCCGCTGGAAATGCGCGAGCACTGGAAGCTGGAGATCGACGCCTACCTGCACCAGCGCCGCAGCCTGCGCGGGCTGGTGCTGATCGTCGACATCCGCCATCCGCTGAAGGAGTTCGATCGGCAGATGCTGGAATTCTGCTTCGCCACCCAGCTGCCGTGCCACCTGCTGTTGACGAAGGCCGACAAATTGTCGCGCGGCCAGGCGACGCAGGCGCTGGCCGCGCTGCGCAGGCAATTTGCCGCCGAGGGGCTGCACGCCACCGCGCAGGTATTTTCCTCCACTGCCGGCACCGGCGTGGACGAAGCGCGGCAGGCGGTGATGACGCTGCTGGCGCGGCCGCGCGATGGTGCGCATCAGCAGCGCGAGCGCTGAGGCCGCCACCGCAGCGAGCCGCTCAGTCGCCCACGGCTTCCAGAAACACCGCGCACAGGGCCTGCATGCCGATGCGGTCGTCGTCGTCGAAGCGCCCGATCAGCGGGCTGTCAACGTCCCACACACCGAGCAGGCTGCCGTCGGCCAAGACCAGCGGCACCACGATTTCCGATTGCGAGGCGGCGTCGCAGGCGATGTGCCCGTCGAACGCGTGCACGTCGCGCACCAGCTGGGTCTGCCGCGTCTGCGCGGCGGTGCCGCAGACGCCCCGACCCAGCGCGATGCGGATGCACGCCGGCTTGCCCTGGAACGGGCCGACCACCAGCTCGTGGCCGTCGAACAGATAGAAGCCGGCCCAGTTCAGTTCGGGCAGGCTGTGATAGATCAGCGCGGAAAAATTCGCCGCGTTGGCGATCAGGTCGCGTTCGCCTGCCAGCAGGCCGCGCGCCTGCGTCGCCAGGTCAGCGTAGTGTTCACGCTTGCTGGCATGAACGTGGTGCCGGACTTCAAACATGCCGTCGCCTTTCATGCAAAAACCTTATTATGCGCCGGGTCATCCGGCACGCGCCCGCGAGCCCGGGGCAGGCGACGGAGCATCCATGGCCGGCAGTGAGTTTCAGCAATTGGTGCAGGGGGGCGCATGAACCGCGCAGTCTTCATCGCCGGTACCGACACCGGCATCGGCAAGACCCACGTGGCGTGCGCGCTGCTGCATGCGCTGCGCGCTGCCGGAGACCGCGCCTGCGGCATGAAGCCGGTGGCCAGCGGCTGCATGGAGACGCCGGCGGGGCTGCGCAACGAGGACGCGCTGGCGCTGCAGGCGGCCAGCAGCGACGCGCCGGCGTATGCGCTGATCAACCCGGTGGCGTTGCGCGATCCGCTGTCGCCGCACCTGGCGGCGGCGCATGACGGAGTCACCATCGCGCTGCCGCCGCTGCGCGCGGCGTTCGAGGCGCTGTCGGCCAGCCACCGGCGCGTGGTGGTGGAAGGCGTGGGCGGCTGGCTGGTGCCGCTGGCGCCGGGTCTGTTCGCATCGGATATCGCGGTGCAGTGGAAGCTGCCGGTGCTGCTGGTGGTCGGCCTGCGGCTGGGCTGCCTCAACCATGCCCTGCTGAGCGCGCGGGCGATCGCCGCCGACGGCTGCCAGCTGCTCGGCTGGATCGGCAACCGGATCGACCCGGACATGCTCGCGGCGGAGGAAAACCTGGCCAGCCTGCGCGCGCTGCTGCCGGCGCCGTGCCTGGGTGTGCTGCCCCATGGCATGGCGCCTGAACCGGCCGCTGCGCTGCTGCACGCCGCGGTGGCCGCGCTGGGCTGAGGCGCCGGAGCGCGCCGATCATCAGGGCGGCTTCACGGCCACCGTGCGTCGATGAACAGGCGATATTCCCTCGCATGAACGCTTGCCGGAGGCTGCATGTCCCGCCATCACTATTACCTTTCGATGCCTGACTTGGCGCACGCGCGCGGCGCGGATGCGCGTTTTGCCTGGAACGGCGTGAGCCCGGACGACTTTGCCGTGGCGTTGCAGGAGGCGTTGCGCAGTGACACGCTGTTCCAGCGCTGGCGCGCGGTGCAGCCCGATCCCGACGCGGTCGATGCGGCGCTGGGTGCGGTCGATCCGGCGGCGCAGGCGAGCGCGCAGGTGGCCGATCTGCACACCGAGGTGGATCTGCTCACGGCGCTGCCGATGAGCGTGGTGCGGCAGCGGCTGCACATGCTGATCGGCGCGGGCTGGACGCTGCGCGACCTGCGCCCGGCCTGACCGGGCCGGTGTCACCGGGGTGAGTGACTTCCGGGACAGGTGTCCGGCCTGCCGCCTGGTTTAAAGTCAACGATCAGTATCTCCGCGCATCCGCATTGCGGGCGCACCACCAGGGAAAATCCGATGCCTCCTGTTCGCATGCTCGTGCTCGCCACCGCCGCCGCCATCGCCCTCGGCGGCACCGGCTCCGCCATTGCCGCGACGTCCGCGACGGCGGCGGCCAA
>JAJXTX010000239.1 GCA_021783385.1 Pseudomonadota bacterium | reverse complement strand
CGGATCGTGCTGCGCGTCGGCATCGAAATCGACCAGCCGCAGCTGATGCGGCGCGCCGATCTCCAGCAGCGCCAGATGCACCACCATGCTGGCCGTGCCGGGGGAGTAGTAGAGGGTGTACATGGGAACTTCCTGGACAGATGGGCAAGCACTTTCAAACATTGATTTCATGCTCGATGGCGCGCTGAATCAGCTGATTGAGGCTTACGCCCTCCGCGGCGGCCGTCTCGACGGCGCGTGCGTGCAGCGATTCCGGCACGCGAACCTGGAACTTGCCCGAGTAGGACTTGTAAGGCTCGATGCCCGCGGCCCGGCATGTCTTCAAAAACAGACGCAGCGATTTCGCGCCCTCGACGCGCATCCTGGCGACGCTGTCGGCGTAGAAATCGGCGCCGCCGTTGAGGCCGACAAACTCCCCGCGCAGCAAACCCTGATCCGGGTCAAAGTGGACGATGGCCTTGTGGCCATCAATGGTCATCATGTTCATGGTGTGACTCCGTGATTTTCCAGCCAGCGACGTATGCTTGCCACTGCGCCCTTGTCGGTATTCGGGGAAGGGTGCGGCCGGTGGAATACCTGTACCTGGCCAAACAAGATCACCGCGATCCGGGAACCTTCGCGCTCGGCCAGCTTTGCACCGAGTGCCAGCAAGAGCGCTTCGATGTCCTTCCATTGGATGTTGGCCGGTGTCGGTCGGCTATAAATGGCTGCCAGGGTCTTGGCGTGCTTCCGTTTCATGTTCGCATGGTACCGAATACTGGTACCGCTTTCAAACCAGTCACCCCTCCCGAAGCAGCCGCATCGGCGAGGTCCGCGTCACTTTGCGCGTGCCGGCCAGCCCCAGCAGCATCACCACCAGCGCGGCGCCGAACGCGGACAGCGCCAGTGGCCACAGCGGCGGCACGAAGCCGTCGATATGGAACACCGCGTGGCCCAACCACAGGCCGGCGCCGGCGGAGCCCAGCGCAGCCGTCAGGCCGGCGACCAGCCCGAGCAGGGCGAACTCGCAGGCGGCGGCCGCGCGCAGCTGATTGCGGCGCGCGCCCAGCGTGCGCAGCAGGGCCGCTTCGTGGCGGCGTTCGGCGGCGCTGGCGGCGAGCGCGGCGGCCAGCACCAGCGCACCGGCGAGCAGGCTGAAGCCGAGGATCCAGCGCACCGCGTTGCCGACGCGGTCGATGATCTCGCGCACGCGGTCGAGCAGCGAGTCGACGTCGATCAGGCTGAGGTTGCTGTAGTCGCGCGAGAGCCGGGCCAGCGCGGTGGCGTGCCCGCGCGGCAGGTGGAAGCTGGCCAGCCAGGTGTGCGGCAGCGCGCCGGCGTGGGCCGGATCGAGCAGCAGGAAGAAGTTGACCCGGAACGAGCTCCAGTCGACCTTGCGGATGCTGCCGACGGTGGCAGTGAGGTTGCCTTCGCCGACGTTGAAGCTGAGCGTGTCGCCCAGCTTCAGGCCGAACATGTCGCGCCACATCGTGTCGATGGACACCTCCGCCTGCGCCGGCTGCGTGCCCGGCCAGTGCCCGGCGATGATCCGGTTGCTGGGCGGCAGTTCGCTGGCCCACGACAGCCGCAGCTGGCGGTCGGCCCAGTCCTTCGCGCGCGCGTCGGCGAAGCTGAGTGAATCGACCGGCTTGCCGTTGATCGCGGTGAGCTTGCCCACCGCCAGCGGCAGCATGTTGAGCTGGTCGCCGCCGATGCCGGCCAGCGCCTGCGCGAAGCCCGCGCGCTGCTCGCTCTGCAGGTTCAGCGCAAACCAGTTCGGCGTGTTCGCCGGCAGCTCCTGGCGCCAGCCCTGCAGCAGCGACGGCGCCACGATGGCCAGCAGCAGCAGCGCGCACAGGCCGAGGCTGAGCGCGGTGGCCTGGATCAGGCTCAGCGTGCGCCGCCGCGCCAGCGCGGCCAGCCCCAGCCGCAGTGCCGGATGCGCTCCGGGCGCCACGCGTCGCGCGAACCACAGCAGCAGTGCGGCGATCAATGCTGCCACCACTGCCACGCCGAACAGGCTGACGGCGAGGATGCCGGCCAGCTGCAGTGAACCGCTCTGGGTCCAGATAAGCGCCAGCGCCACCAGCAGCGGAATCAGGTACAGCGCATCGAAGCGGCGCACGCGCCGCGGCAGGCTTTGGCGGAACACCGCCACCGGCGGCACCTCGGCCAGCCGCGCCAGCGGCGGCAGCGCAAAGCCGATCAGCACCGCGATGCCCATCGCGGCGGCGGCGAACGACGGCCCCAGCGGCAGCGCGGTCGGCACGCTGGCGAACAGCTGGCTGGCCAGCAGCCACGCCAGCTGCGCCAGCCCCAGCCCCAGCAGCAGGCCCAACCCCGCGGCGGGCAGGGCGAGCGCGCCGAGCGTGCAGACCAGCAGCCCCAGCACGCGCCGGCGCGAGGTGCCCAGCGCGCGCAGCAGCGCCACCTCGGCGGTCTTGCGGCGGGCGTAGCGCTGCGCCGCCAGCGCGATCGCCACGCCGGCGAGCAGGGCGGACAGCAGCGCGGTGAGGCGCAGGAACGCGCCGGCCCGATCGAACGCGCTGCGCATGCGCTCCTGCGTCTGCTCCGGCGTGATCAACTGCGCGCCCTGCGGCAGCGCGATCGATTGCGCCCAGTCGCGCCAGCCCCGCACCGCGGCGGGCGCGCCGGCCAGCAGCAGGCGGTGACTGGCGCGGCTGCCCACGCCGAGCAGGCCGGCCTGTTCGGCGTCAGTCAGGCTCATCAGCGCGCGCGGCGCCAGCGCCAGCAGCTCGCCGCCGTCGGGCTGGCGCAGCAGCTCGGCGCCGATGGTCAATTCGCGCCCGCCCAGCTGCAGCCGCTGGCCGACCTTCAGATGCAAGGCCACCAGCGCGCGGTGGTCGAGATACACCACGCCCGCCGCCGGCGCGTGGCCGTTGTACGCATGTCCCGTCGCATCGGCCAGCTCCAGCGTGCCGCGCAGCGGATAGTGCGCATCGGTGGCCTGCACCTCCAGCAGCTGGGTCTGCTGGTGGGTGAACGCCACCGAGGGAAAGCTGGCGGTGTCGGTGAGCTGCAGGCCGCGCTGGCGCGCCTGCGCGGCAAACACGGGCGGCAGCGGCTGCGGTGAGGCGAGGCCGATATCGCCGCCGATCAGCTCGGCGGCGCTGGCCAGCATGCCGCGCTCGATCCGCGTGGACAGCGTCGCCACCACGCCCAGCGCCACCACCGCCAGCACCAGCGAGGCGGCCAGCGTGCGCAGCTCCGGCAGATGCCATTCGCGGCGCAGCGTGCGCAGGGCCAACAGCAGCAGCCTCATGCGGTCGGGCCAGTAGCCGGCGCCAGCACGCGGCCCTCTTCCAGCTCGATGCGCCGCTCGCAGCGCGCGGCCAGCGCGACGTCGTGGGTCACCAGCACCAGCGTGGTGTGATGGTCGCGGTTGAGCGCGAACAGCAGGTCGATCACGTGATGGCCGGTGCGCTGGTCGAGGTTGCCGGTAGGCTCGTCGGCAAACAGCACGCGCGGACCGTGCACGAAGGCGCGGGCGATCGCCACGCGCTGCTGCTCGCCGCCGGAAAGCTGCGCCGGGTAATGCCGCCGCCGCGCGCCCAGCCCCACCGCCTCCAGCGCGGCGCGGGCGCGGCTGCGCGCGTCGCGGCTGCCTTCCAGCTCCAGCGGCAGCATCACGTTTTCCTCGGCGGTGAGCGCCGGCAGCAGGTGGAACGACTGGAACACGAAGCCGACCAGCCGCCTGCGCAGGTCGGCGCGCGCCTCCTCGTCGAGCTGCTCCAGCGCGTGGCCGTCGAAGCGGATACCGCCGCCGCTGGGCGTGTCCAGCCCGGCGAGCAGGCCGAGCAGGGTGGTCTTGCCGGAGCCGGAGGCGCCGACGATGGCGAAGCTCTCGCCCGAGCGGATCTGCAGGCTCACGCCCTGCAGGATCGCCAGGCTGCCCTCGGGGCCGCTGACCGACTTGCTAACATCGCAGGCCTCCAGCAAAACACGGGAAGAATCAGTCATGCGTCGAAGCCTGGGCCGGTGGGTGATGTGGGGTTTGCTGCTGGGTGGCATCGCCAGTGCGCAGGCGGCGCCGAAAACGCCGCTGGCGCCGACCGTGCTGGTGCTGGGTGACTCGCTCTCGGCTGCGCACAACATACCCATCGAGTACGGCTGGGTGAGCCTGCTGGATGCGCGTCTGCGCAAGATGGTGCCGAA
>JAJXTX010000238.1 GCA_021783385.1 Pseudomonadota bacterium | reverse complement strand
CGCAAGCAGATCGTCTACCTGTCGGAAATCCTGCGCTCGGACAAGTACGACCAGCTGAAGTCGCCGCTCGCGCTGGCGCTGGGCAAGGATATCGGCGGCAAGCCGGTGGTGGTCGACCTGGCCAAGATGCCGCATCTGCTCGTTGCGGGAACGACGGGATCCGGCAAGTCGGTCGCGGTCAACGCGATGGTGCTGAGCCTGCTGTACAAGGCCAGCGCGAAAGACGTGCGGATGATCATGATCGACCCGAAGATGCTGGAGCTCTCGGTGTACGAGGGCATCCCGCATCTGCTGGCGCCGGTGGTCACCGACATGAAGGAGGCCGCCAACGCGCTGCGCTGGTGCGTGGCCGAGATGGAGCGCCGCTACAAGCTGATGGCGGCGGTCGGCGTGCGCAACCTCGGCGGCTTCAACAAGAAGGTGAAGGACGCCGAGAACGCCGGGCAGCCGCTGCTCGATCCGCTGTTCCGGCCCAATCCCGAGATGCCCAACCTGGCGGCCGAGCCGCTGGAGCCGCTGCCGTACATCGTGATCTTCATCGACGAGTTCGCCGACATGATGATGATCGTCGGCAAGAAGGTGGAGGAGCTGATCGCCCGCCTCGCGCAGAAGGCGCGCGCCGCCGGCGTGCACCTGATCCTGGCCACGCAGCGGCCGTCGGTGGACGTGATCACCGGCCTGATCAAGGCCAACATCCCCACCCGCATCGCGTTCCAGGTGTCCAGCAAGATCGACTCGCGCACGATTCTCGACCAGTCCGGCGCCGAGGCGCTGCTCGGCCACGGCGACATGCTGTACCTGCCGCCGGGCACCGCCACGCCCGAGCGCGTGCACGGCGCCTTCGTCGACGACCACGAGGTGCACGCGGTGGTCGCGTGGCTGAAATCGCAGGGCGCGCCGCAGTACATCGAGGGCGTGCTGGAGGAAGTGCAGGCCACCAGCGACGGCAAGTTCATCAACGACTCCGGCCTGCCGCAGGAGGGCGAGGAGGGCGGCGGCGATGCCGACACCCAGCTGTACGACAAGGCCGTGGCGATCGTCACGCAGACGCGGCGTGCCTCGATCTCCGGCGTGCAGCGACACCTGCGCATCGGCTACAACCGCGCGGCGCGGCTGGTCGAACAGATGGAGCAGGACGGGGTGGTCAGCGCCCCGCAGCACAACGGCAACCGCGAAGTGCTGGCACCGCCGCCACCCAAAAATTGAACCCAGCTTCGCAGGGCGGGCACTGCCCGCCGGCTTTTCTTCGTGGCGTGATGGTGCAGAGCAGCGGGCAGCGTCCGCCCGCAGCCGCTCCTGCAGTTCCATTAAGCCAGCGCAGTCCAAACTTCACTATTGCCATGTTCCGGAAAACCCCCAATGAAACGCTTCCTGCTTGCCTCTGCAGCTACCGTCGCGATGATGCTGGCGTTCACCGCCGTCGCGCTCGCCACCCCGGTCGGCCCCGCACGCGCCCGGCTGGATGCGTTTGCGCACAACCTGCATTCGCTCACCGGGCGTTTCAGCCAGTCGCTGACCGACATCAACGGCCATACCAGCAAGACCAGCGCGGGCACGCTGGCGCTGGAGGCGCCGCGCGAGTTTCGCTGGGACACGCTGACGCCGTACAAGCAGACCATCGTGGCTGACGGCAGCCGCGTGTGGATGTACGACCCGGAACTGCAGCAGGTCACCGTGAGCGCGCAGAGTGGCGAGGAGGCGCACAGCCCGCTGACCGTGCTGACCGACCTCAAGCAGATGGACCGGAACTTCACCGTCAGCGAGCAGGGCGAGCGCGACGGGCTGCTGTGGCTGCGGCTGACCTCGCGCGGCAAGGACCCGCAGTTCGATCACGCCGAGCTGGGTTTCGATGCGAACGGCCTGGCCCGCATGACGTTTCGCGACCAGCTCGGTTCCACCACCGACATCCGCTTTTCCGACTGGCAGCGCAATCCGGTGATCCCGCCGGCCACCTTCAACTTCGTGCCGCCGAAGGGTGCCGACGTGATCGGCGACCTGCCGGTGCTCAGCACCCAGCCGCTGCGGGACTGACGATTGGCCCGGTCGCGGCAGGCTACGGTCGGCGCTGCCGGGTGATCTGCAGCAGGCCGCGCAGCAGCGCCAGCGGCGTGGGCGGACATCCGTTGACCACGATATCGACCGGAATCACGGCGCTGATCGGTCCGCGCGTGGCATAGCTCTCGCCGAACACGCCGCCGCAGGCGCCACATTCGCCGACCGCCATCACCCATTTGGGTTCGGGCATCGCCGCGTAGGTGCGTCTGAGGGCGTCTTCCATGTTGACCGAGACCGGGCCGGTGACCAGCAGCACATCGGCATGGCGCGGGCTGGCCACGAACGCCATGCCGCTGCCCTCGAGGTTGTAGTACGGATTGGAAAGCGCATGGATCTCCAGCTCGCAGCCGTTGCACGAACCGGCATCCACATGGCGGATGCGCAGCGCGCGCCCGAACACACCCTGCAGTTGCCGCTGCAATTTTTCCACCGCGGCATCGGGCGGCTGCAGCTCCGGCAGGGCTTCAGTCAGGATGCCGCTGCGGCGAATGCGGTTCAGGATATCGAACATGGGGGCATCACCCGTCGACGCCGCTGTAGGCGAGGTTGAACGATTTGTTGATGAGCGGGAAGTCCGGCACGATGTTGCCGATGATTGCGTACTCGACCAGCGGCCAGTTCTGCCACGAAGGGTCATGCGCGTGGCAGCGCCGCACGCGGTTGTCCGCTGCTGTTTCCAGCGCGATCATCACCGGGCCGCGCCAGCCTTCGATGAGGCCGATGCCAAGCCGGTCGGGCTCCGCCGCGGGCAGCGTCAGCTGGCTTGAACCGGGCGGCAGTGTTTCGAGCAGGCTGCGGCACAGGCGCAGCGATTCCATCACTTCATCGAAGCGCAGCTGGACGCGGGCGGCCACGTCGCCAGCGGACGACAGCGCCGGGTTGGGGCGCAGCCGATCGTAAGGTGGCCACGGCAGATCGACGCGCAGATCCTGCGCGAGCCCCGACGCGCGTCCGACCAGGCCGAGCGCTCCGTGTGCCCTGGCCAGCGCCGGGCTGAGCACACCGGTATCGCGGAAACGATCCTGCACGCCGGCGTGGTTTTCGTAGATGGCGCGCAGCGCAGTCACCGCCAGCTCGAGCATCGCTGCTTCGTCGAGCAGGGCACGCACTGCCGGCACACCGGGATCGACGGCGACGCCGCCGGGCACCACATAGTCGAACAGATAGCGCTGGCGAAACACCTCCTGATTCAGTCGCAGCAGCCGCTCCTTCAGGCTGGCGAACTGCATCAGGCCGAAGGCCATGCCGGCATCGTTGCCGAGCGCACCCAGATCACCCAGATGGTTGGCCAGGCGTTCGCGCTCCAGCGCCAGCGCGCGCAGGGACGCGGCGCGGCGCGGCAGCTCGATCGCGCTCACCGCCTCCAGCGCGGCGCAGTAGGCCCAGGAAAACGCCACGGTGCTGTCGCCGCAGATGCGTGCCGCCAGACGATGGCCTTCCTGCAGTGGCAGTTTCTCGAAACGTTTGGCGATGCCCTTGTGGGTGTAGCCCAGGCGGGCCTCCAGGCGCAGCACTTTCTCGCCCACCACGGCAAAGCGGAAATGCCCCGGTTCGATCGTGCCGGCATGCACCGGACCCACCGCGATCTCGTGCACGCCATCGCCCTGCACCGGCACGAAGGGATACGGCCTGGGATGATTGGCATAACTCTGGATCGCGCCCACCTCGCGGCGCAGCGGAAACAGATGCTCGGGCCATCCGCCATGACGCAGCCACGGTCGGGCATCCCCGCCCTCAGCCTTCAATCCCAGCAGGTCGTACAGCGCGCGTTGCAGACGGTTGGCTACCGGAAACCACGGGTCAAGCGCAGGGTAGACCGGGTTGGCACCGCCCAGGGTGTGCTCCAGCACGAGCACCTGGTCGGGCAGCAGGAAGGCGGCGAACACCCGGAAAACACCATCGCGGTCGCGGTCATCGGCGCCCCACAGGGCAAGCAGGCTGCCACCCTGATCATGCAGGCGCTGCGCGCCAGTGATCCATTGCACGGCATCGACCGGCACCTGCCGTGCCGGCACATTGGCGGGTAACCGGCGGCCTTCCTGCAGTAGCAGATCGAGTGTCATGCAGTCATCCCGTCAACCGCCAATCAGCCGGGCCGCCAGGCG
>JAJXTX010000237.1 GCA_021783385.1 Pseudomonadota bacterium | reverse complement strand
TCCAGATCGCACTTGGCCAGCACCATCTCGACGTCGTCCAGCATGTTGCTGAAGAACGGCCAGTCGCGCGCCATCTCGGCCAGCGCGGCCTCGCCGAATTCGGCCGCGCCGCTTTCCAGCGCGGTGCCCAGGCCGTACCAGCCGGTGATGATCGAGCGGCACTGGGTCCACGCGAACACCCACGGGATCGCGCGCAGGTCCTGCACGCCGCGCATGCTGCGCCGGCTGGACGGACGCGAACCCAGGGTCATCCGCTCGATCACGTCGATCGGTGTGGCCGCACGGAAGTAATCGACGAAGTCCTCGTGTTCGACGAACGTGCGATAGCAACGCCGGCTGTCCGCGGCAAGCCGGTCCATCTGTTCGCGCCAGCGCTCCTCGCGCGGCTCGGTGTCGCGCGGGCGCAGGCTGGCCAGCAGCACCGCGCCCACGGTCTGCTCCAGGTTGCGCAGCGCCAGCGCGCGGATGCCGTATTTGCGATGGATCACCTCGCCCTGCTCGGTCAGCCGCAGCACGCCGGCCACCGCGCCACGCGGCGAGGACATCAGCGCCGGCGTGATGCGCGCACCGCCGCGGCTGGCCGAGCCGCCGCGGCCATGGAAAAACGCCAGCCGGATGCCGGCCGCGCGCGCCACCTCCAGCAGCTCCACCTGCGCGCGCTGCAGGCTCCAGCGCGAGGCCAGGGTGCCGCCGTCCTTGCCGCTGTCGGAATAGCCCAGCATCACCCACTGGCGCTCGCCGCGCGCGGCCAGGTGGCGGCGATAGACGGGATCATCGAGCAGCGCCTGCAGCGTCGCCGGGGCATTCTGCAGATCGTCCACCGTCTCGAACAGCGGCGCGATGTCGAGGGGAACGCCAACATCCTTCTCTCCGCTCGGGAGATGAGACGGGGCGACCAGCCCGCCGTAGCGCGCCAGCGCCAGCACCGCCAGCACGTCGGCGGCCGAATGCGCCATGCTGATGATGTAGAGGCCGACCGCCGCGTGGCCATAGCGCCGACGCGCATCGCCCAGCGTGGCGAACACGTCGTACAGCGAGGTCACCACCTCGGCGTGGCCGATCTCGAAGCGGGCCTCGCCGCTGGCGTAGCCGCGCAGGCGCAGCGCGCGCGCTTCCGGCGCGCGCTGCGCCCAGGCTGCGTCGTCGAGCAGCGCGGCCAGCGCCTCGTCGTGCACGCGCGAATCCTGCCGCACGTCCAGCCGCGCCATGTGCAGGCCGAATGTGCGCACGCGGCGGATCAGCCGCTGCACCGCGTACGCACCGGCGTGCAGGCCGCGGTGGTCGAGCAGGCTGTGGACGATCAGCTGCAGGTCGTCGAGCAGTTCGTCGGCGGACGTATAGCCTTCTGCATCGCCGTCCTCGCGGGTGGCTTCCAGCCGGGCGCCGATCAGCGTGAGCAGGCTGCGGTAGGGCATGTCGGCGTGCCGCGGCCGCACCTTGCGCGCCGCCTCGGGAAAGCGTTCGCGATAGTCATGCAGGCGCTGCAGCAGCTGCGCGTCGACTGCGGCGCGACCTTCGGTCTGGCTGAGCAGGCGCGCCAGCGCGGCCACGTCGGCCACGTAGTGCTCGATCACGTGGGTGCGCTGGGTGGCCAGGCTGGCGGCGATGGTGTCGGCGCCGACATTTGGGTTGCCGTCCATGTCGCCGCCGACCCAGGTGGCGAAGCCGAGCAGACGCGGCAGCTCGGTGGCCACGCCGTAGACGCTGTGCAGCGCGGCGGCCAGCGACTCGTACAACGCCGGCACGATGCGGTAGATCGGGTTGGCCAGGTAGAAGCCCACGTGGTGGTGCTCGTCCTGCACGGTGGGCCGCACGGGCGAGGCCTCGGCGGTCTGCCAGCCGGAGGACAGCGCCATGTAGATGCGGTCGTCGTCCTCGCGGCGCTCCTGCGGGGTGCGGCTGGCGTCGAAATTGTCGATCAGCGAGCGCACGATCGCCTGCTCCTTCTCCAGCAGCGAGCGACGCACCGCTTCGGTCGGATGCGCGGTGAACACCGGCTCGATCCAGAGCTGCTGCAGCCAGCCCAGCAGCTCGTGCGCGCCGACGCCCTGTGCCTTCAGCCGGGTCAGCACGTCGAGCAGCGATTCGGGCTGCGCCGCGCCGCTGGCGCGCTGGTAGTCGCGCCGGCGGCGGATGCGGTGGACGCGCTCGGCGGTGTTCACTGCCTGGAAATAGGTGGCGAACGCACGCGCCAGCGATTCCGCCTCGGCGGCATCCAGGCCGGCCAGCGACTGCGCCAGTTCGTCCAGCGGCGCGCCTTCGCGACGGCGACGAATCGACGCCGTGCGCACCTGCTCGACCCGCTCGAAAAACGCCGCGCCGCCCTGCTCGGCCAGCATCCGGCCGACCATCGCGCCCAGCCGGCTCACGTCGTCGCGCAGCGGGCCGTCGTGCGGCAGGAATTCGGGTTCGCGACTTGCTTCCACGTGCACACTCCAGGGCGGGACCAGCGCCCAGCCTAACCAATCGCGGCGCCGGAGGCACCCGGCAACGTCTGCCGCTACAATGGCGGTTCTGCACTGCCCGCCGAGGGGCGCTGCGACCGTCGTGAATGCGGTTTCACCCGCAACTTTCTGCACCTCCATGCAGACATTTCACGCGACGGCCAGGCTCGGCGCGGCACGTTCCACAACGGCGCCCGGTTGCCTTACGCGAAGCGATTCGCAACGAACCGGAGAACACCATGAACGCTGTCACCAGAGAAGTCCTCAACCACGATTACAAGGTCGCTGACCTGTCACTGGCCGAGTTCGGCCGCAAGGAGCTGGACATCGCCGAGCACGAGATGCCCGGGCTGATCTCGATCCGCAAGAAGTACGCCGCCACCAGGCCGCTGCAGGGCGTGCGCGTGACCGGCTCGCTGCACATGACGATCCAGACCGCCGTGCTGATCGAGACGCTGAAGGACATCGGCGCCGACGTGCGCTGGGCCTCGTGCAACATCTTCAGCACGCAGGACCATGCCGCCGCCGCGATCGCCGCCACCGGCACGCCGGTGTTCGCGTGGAAGGGCGAGACGCTGGAGGAATACTGGGACTGCACGCTGGACGCGGTCACCTTCCCCGGCCACGGCGCCGACAAGTATCTCGGCCCGCAGCTGGTGGTCGACGACGGCGGCGACGTGACGCTGCTGATCCACAAGGGCTACGAGCTGGAGCACGGCTCGAACTGGGTCAATGAGCCAGCCTCCTCGCATGAGGAGGGCGTGATCAAGAACCTGCTCAAGCGCGTGGCGAAAGAGCGTCCGGGTTTCTGGACCACCGTGGTGCGGGACTGGAAGGGCGTCTCCGAGGAGACCACCACCGGCGTGCACCGCCTCTACCAGATGGTCGAGGCGAAGTCGCTGCTGGTGCCGGCGATCAACGTCAACGACTCGGTCACCAAGAGCAAGTTCGACAACCTGTACGGCTGCCGCGAGTCGCTGGCCGACGGCCTCAAGCGCGCGATGGACGTGATGCTGGCCGGCAAGCTCGCGGTGGTATGCGGCTACGGCGATGTCGGCAAGGGCTGCGCACACAGCCTGCGTGCCTACGGTTCGCGCGTGGTGGTCACCGAGATCGATCCGATCAACGCGCTGCAGGCGTCGATGGAAGGCTTCGAGGTCAACACCGTCGAGAGCACGCTGGGTCGCGGCGACATCTACGTCACCACCACCGGCAACAAGGACGTGCTGACCATCGAGCACCTGAGCCAGATGAAGGACCAGGCGATCGTCTGCAACATCGGCCACTTCGACAACGAGATCCAGGTCGATGCGCTGAACCACTTCCCGGGCGTGGTCAAGCTCAACATCAAGCCGCAGGTGGACAAGTACACCTTCCCGGACGGTCGCGCGATCTTCCTGCTCGCCGAAGGCCGGCTGGTCAACCTCGGCTGCGCCACCGGCCACCCGAGCTTCGTGATGTCCAACTCGTTCTCCAACCAGACGCTGGCGCAGATCGATCTGTGGGCGAACAAGGACAGCTACGAGGCCAGGGTCTACATCCTGCCCAAGAAACTGGATGAGGAAGTGGCGCGCCTGCACCTGGACAAGATCGGTGTGAAGCTGACCACGCTCACCGATGCGCAGGCGGCCTATCTTGGCGTTCCGAAGGAAGGCCCGTACAAGCCGGAGCACTATCGTTACTGAGTCGACGCAGGGGCCTCACCGCTCCTGCCGCAAACCAGAGGCCCGGAGCGATCCGGGCCTTTTTCGT
>JAJXTX010000236.1 GCA_021783385.1 Pseudomonadota bacterium | reverse complement strand
GCTGGTGGCGTTGGCGCACAGCGGTGAGCAGGCGAGCCCGAGTGCGCCCGCCACGAGCAGAAAGATCTTTTGAAACTGCATGCTATTCTGATTTTGTTCCGGCGCGGGGATGCGCTGCAGGGTGGAGGATATACCGATGGTGCTGATCATTTTTCTGATAGTTATCGTTTTGATTGTCGTGTACTTCGTGGCGATCTACAACGGACTGGTGACGGCGCGCAACGGCTACAAGAATGCGTTTGCGCAGATCGACGTGCAGCTCACCCGCCGGCATGACCTGATTCCCAACCTGGTGGAAACCGCCAAGGGTTATCTGGCGCATGAACGTGGCACGCTGGAAGCGGTGGTGCAGGCGCGCAACGCGGCGGTCAGCGGGCTGGCTGGCGCCAAGGCGAATCCCGGCGACCCTGCCGCGATGCAGCAACTCTCCGGCAGCGAAAATGCGCTGACCCAGAGTCTGGGGCGTTTGTTCGCGCTCAGCGAGGCCTATCCGGATCTGAAGGCCAACCAGACCATGATGCAGCTGTCCGAGGAGCTCACCTCGACCGAGAATAGGGTCGCGTTCGCGCGGCAGGCCTATAACGATTCGGTGCTCACCTACAACAACCGGCGCGAGGTCTTTCCCGCATCGTTCGTGGCCAACAGCGCCGGCTTCGTGGCGGCCGAGCCGCTGAAGGTCGAGGACCCGGCCGTGCGCGACGCACCGAAGGTTTCCTTCACCTGATCGCCGAGGCCGCCGCGGGCTGACTCGCGGCGGCCGTTCAGCGGGAGACAGCATGGATTTCTTTGCGCAACAGGCGCGCGTGCGCGGCAGCAGTCGACGGTTGGTGGCGCTGTTCGTGCTGGCGGTGATCGCGATCGTGCTCACCATCGACGCGGTGGTGTGGTTCACCCTCGGTCATCATCCGGTCGACGGTGCGCCTGCCCGCTCGAACCTGCCGCTGCTGTTCACCAGCAGCATCGTGGTGCTGGCCGGCATCGGCTTCAGCTCGCTGTTCCGCATGATGAGCCTGTCCAGCGGCGGCAAGGCGGTGGCCGAAAGCGTGGGCGCGGTGCCGGTGCCGCCGGACACGCGCGATCCGCAGCTGCGCCAGCTGCGCAACGTGATCGAGGAAATCGCGATCGCCTCCGGCGTGCCGGTGCCGGACATCTACCTGATGCCGGAGGAGACCGGCATCAACGCCTTCGCGGCCGGCTTCTCGCCATCCGACGCGGCCGTGTGCGTCACCCAGGGCTGTCTCGACAACCTCAGCCGCGACGAGCTGCAGGGCGTGATCGCGCACGAGTTCAGTCACGTGCTCAACGGCGACATGCGGCTCAATATCCGCCTGATGGGCCTGCTGTTCGGCATCCTGGTGCTGGCGATCGTGGGGCGCCAGGTGATCTGGTTCGGTGGCGGCCGCAGCAGCCGGCGCGACAGCAACAACCAGATCTGGCTGATCGGGCTGGCGCTGATCGCGGTCGGTTACATCGGCTATTTCTTCGGTCGGCTGATCCAGGCCGCAGTGGCGCGTTCGCGCGAATCACTGGCCGATGCCTCGGCCGTGCAGTTCACCCGCCAGACCGAGGGCATTGCCGGTGCGCTGAAGAAAATCGCGATCCTCAGCGAAGGCTCCGAGCTGCAGGTGGCGAACAAGCACGAAGTGGCGCACATGCTGTTCGGCGAGGCGGAAAGCTTCAGTGCGCTGTATGCCACCCATCCGCCGCTGATCGAGCGCATCCAGGCGCTGGAGCCGGGTTTCCGCGAAGAGGATCTGGCGCAATTCGCGGCCACGCTGCAGCGGGCCCAGGCAAACCCCGCCGCGGCCAGCACCGACGCGCACCCAGCGCCCAGCCCACCGCCGCTGCCCGGTATCACCCTGCCGGGCAGCGCGATCACGCCGCCGCTCACGACCGTGCTGACCGGCGCGGTGATGGCGCAGGCCGCGCAGCTGCATCAGGGCATGCCGGCCAGCCTGAACGCGGCGGTGCGGCAGCCGGAATCGGCGCTGGCGGTGGTGCTGGCGCTGGCGATGTCGGCCCAGCCGGAGCTGCAGGCGCGCCAGCGCCAGCTGGTGGCGAACAGCTTCGGCGACGACGTGCAGCAGGCGGTGGCCGCGGTGTTTGCCGAGGTCGAGGCGCTGGCGCCGCCGCAGCGGCTGCCGCTGGCGGCGCTGGCTTTCCCGGCGCTGAAGCTGCTGTCCGAAGGGCGTGGCCAGACCCTGCTGGAGACGCTCGATGCGCTGGTGCGACACGATGGCCGCGTCGATCTGGACGAGTACTGCCTCACCCGCCTGCTGCGCGTGTACCTGCGCGAGGCGCAACAGCCGCGGCAGGCGCCGGTGGATGGCCTGAAGAAGCTCCCGGCGTGTCGCGACAGCGTGGCGCTGGTCTGCGCCGTGGTGGCGCTGAAGGGCAGCACGGACGAGAGCGCCGCGCGGCGCGCGTGGCTGCTGGCGATGCAGCAGGCGTTTCCCGGCGAAGCGCTGGCCTGGTCGCCACCGCCGCCGCAGTGGCAGGCTGCGCTGGAACGCGCGCTGGATGATCTGGACGGCCTGCTGCCACCGGCCAAGGACGTGCTGATCCAGAGCCTGCTCGCGGCGATCCGTGCCGACGGCGTGATCAGCGTGGCGGAGAGCGAGCTGCTGCGCGTGATCTGCGCCAGCCTGCATTGCCCGCTGCCGGCGCAGGCCGCGGCGCTGTAGAAGCGCACCCTGTGCGCGATGGCTCTGGTGTCGATCGGAGTGACAAGCGATCGCGCACAGGGTGCGTTCCTGCAGCTGCGTGCGAGGTCAGGCGCTGCCGAGGATCAGCGCGCTGGCGCGTTCGGCGATCATGATCGTCGGCGCGTTGGTATTGCCGCTGGGCAGGCTCGGCATCACTGTAGCGTCGACCACGCGCAGTCCCTGCACTCCGCGCACGCGCAGCTCGCTGTCGACCACCGCGCGATCGTCGCTGCCCATGCGGCAGCTGCCGACCGGGTGATAGATCGTCTCCGCCTTGCGCCGGATGAAGCCGGCGTATTCGGCATCCGTCTGCAGCGCATGCTCGGGAAACACCGGCTTGCCGCGGTACCCGTCGAACGCGGGTTGCGCCAGGATCTCGCGTGACAGTCGCGCCGCTGCAATCATCCGCTGCAGGTCGTGCCCTTCGGGGTCGCTCAGGTAGCCGGCATGGATCGCGATCGGCTGCGCCGGATCGGCCGATCGCAGGCGCAGCCGGCCGCGGCTGCGCGGGTGCAGATAGCAGGCGTGCAGGGTGTAGCCGTCGCCCGGCAGGCGATGGCGGCCGTGGTCGTCGAGCAAGGCGGGCACGAAATGGAACTGCAGGTCGCAGCGCTCGTCCTCGGCCAGCGCGCTGCGCACGAAGCCGCCGGCCTCGGCAATGTTCGAGCTGCCCGGCCCGTCGCGGTGGCGCAGCCAGCGCACGGCGGTGCCGAGTTCGTTGAGGTGGTCGTAGCTGAGCTTTTTGCGCCCGGTGCCGACCAGGGTGCAGATGTCCAGGTGATCCTGCAGCCCCGCGCCGACGTCGGGCAGGTCGGCGCGCACCGCGATGCCGTGTTCGCGCAGATGATCGGCCGGACCGAGGCCGGATAGCATCAGCAGCTGCGGCGTGTTGATCGCGCCGGCGGCAAGAATCACTTCACCTGCCTCGATCCGCTCGTGGCCGTGACGCCCGCGGCGCAACTGCACGCCCACCGCGCGCGCGCCGTCGAGCAGCACGCGTTCGACCAGCACGCCGGTGCGCACATGCAGGTTGTCACGCGCGCGCACGGGCTTGAGGTAGGCCGTGGCGGTGGAGCAGCGCGCGCCGTTGCGCTGGGTCACCTGGTACAGGCCGAAGCCGGCCTGGGTGGCGCCGTTGAAGTCGTCGTTGCGAGCGAAGCCGGCGCTGGAGGCGGCGTCGATCAGCGCCGTCGACAGCATGTTGTGATGGCGCAGGTCCGACACGCCCAGCGGGCCACCGGCACCGTGCAACGCGCTGGCGCCGCGGCTGTTGTCCTCGCTGCGCAGGAACCAGGGCAGCACCTGTGACCACGACCAGCGCGGGTCGCCGCAGGCCTGCGCCCAGCGATCGTAGTCGGCCGGCACGCCGCGCACGTAGCACATCGCGTTGATCGAACTGGAACCGCCGAGCGTCTTGCCGCGGGGCCACCACAGCCGGCGCTGTTCGAGCGCCGGCTCCGGCTCGGTGTGGTAGTTCCAGTTCACGCTGCGCTGGTT
>JAJXTX010000235.1 GCA_021783385.1 Pseudomonadota bacterium | reverse complement strand
CGCCGGGCATGACGGTGGTCGCCGTCAACGGCCACGAATACAGCAGCGAGGCGCTCACCGACGCCGTCGCCGCCGCGGCCACGGACAAGAGCCAGCCGGTCGAGCTGCTGCTGAAGAACTTCGACGAGTACAAGACCGTGCGCATCGACTACCACGGCGGCCTGAAGTACCCGCACCTGGTGCGCGACACCAGCAAGCCCGACACGCTCGACGCGCTGCTCAAGCCGCGCTAGGGAAGAGTCCATGCTCATGCCCCTCTCCCCTTCGGGGAGAGTCCATGCTCATTTCCCTCTCCCCTTCGGGGAGAGGAGGGGTGAGGGGCGGGTGCTCGCCATGATCCCCATCGCGCGACGCCACGCCGCGAACCGCCGGCTCTTGCTGCCCATCGGTGCAACCGTTCGTCCCCGCCCGCAACCTCCGCTATACTGCGCTCCCGCGACGCAAGCCCCCGGCTGCCGTCGTCGCGCAGGCACCGTGCGCTCGTAGCTCAGCTGGATAGAGTACCGCCCTCCGAAGGCGGTGGTCGTGGGTTCGAATCCCGCCGAGCGCACCATTCCCTCTGCGGCAATTTATGGATGAGCGCTCAAGCTCACTGCCGCCACGCATGCCGCTGGCAAGTGGATGGGGAGATCGATCGAGCGCATTCTGGCGGTCTAGCGCCAGCCGGCATCGCGCGCGGCGCGCTCCTGCCGGGCATCGAAGGCTTCGCCACGGATGCGCGCATCGACTGCGGCCTGGACGGCGGCAGGCAGGTCACTGGCGGCCTGCTGCAGTTCGTCGCGTTCGGTTTTTTCAGCTGCACTCAGCACGGGCAGCGACCAGCCTGCAGCGTCATGGCAGGCAAGGCCCGCCAGCGCCGGCCTGCTGCGTTCGATGAAGGTGCGGCAGATGTGTCCGTCGGCACCGCGGAAACTCAGGCCGATGGCGATCGAGGCGTGCGGATCGGGTTCACTCGCCAGCGCCTGGTCGAGCGCATGGGACAAGGCGCCCGCCGCGAATTGCCGGCCGTCGTGCGTGCGCACCAGGGCGCTGCCGGCGTGCCACCATAGCGCCACGGCCAGCACCGCGATCGACGCGGCCACGGCGGCGCCCGGCACCAGCCAGCGACGCGACGTGTGGCGCCGCCTCGCGCCAAATCCACGCCGGGCCGAAGCGGCGACGAACGGCGTGGCCGCCATCGGCGCCTGCGGGGAGGCCGGCCTCAGCAGGGCGGACAGGCGCGCCGGCACCGGCTCGTCGAGCACCGGATCGAACAAGGCCCGCAGCTGCGCACGCAGGGCGCGCGCCTGCTGCACACGGCTGGCAAGCAGCTCGTCCTGCGCCAGCGCGGCGTCGATCCGCGCGCTGCCTTCCGCGTCGAGCTCGCCGTCCACGTAAGCCTGCAGGGTGTCGTCATCGATCGGGTTCATGCGTCCTTCCCAAGATGGGCTTGCAGGGTGGCGCGGGCGCGCGCCAGACGGCTGGTGACGGTGCCCACCGGCACCTGCAGCAGGTCGGCGGCCTCGCTGTAAGACAACCCCTCGACCAGCACCAGGGCCACCACTTCGCGATGGTCCGGCGGCAGCGCGGCCAGCGCCGCCGCCAGTTCGAGCTTCTGCGCCGGGGCGCTCGCCGCATCGGCGGTCGTGGCGCCGGCCTCCTCCTCGGCGAACAGGCGCTGCGACCGGTTGCGCGCACGCAGCTCGTCCCGCCAGGCGTTGCGTGCGATCGCAAATACCCACTTGTCCAGCGTGGCATCCGGCCGCCACTGCGCCGCCCGGGTCAGTGCGCGCTCCAGCACCATCTGCACCAGGTCGTCGGCATCGGTGGCCTGCCCGGCCAGCGCCCGCGCCAGTCGGCGCAGACGCGGCAGCAGCGGAAGCAATCCCTCGCGCACGGCCTGACTCGGATCCACGTCTTTCGTTTCCACTACGTCTGAAGGGGGGAATTCCTTCCCTCGCGCGCAGCGACGAGGTGGGGGAGCGTAAAGCCCGCCAATGCTAGCATTCAGCCGCCAAACTCCTGACCGTACCGACACGCCGATGCCACGCCCGCTCGCCATGCTGGTCCCCGTGCTGTCCCTGGTGCTTGCCATGGGCGCTGCCGGACCTGTGTGGGCACAGCTGCATGGGCCGCCGCCGGGTCTGCCGGAGCTGCATCTTCCCGGCGCCGGCATGCCCGGCCTGCCGCCCCTGCCGGCGGCGCGACATGTGCCCAGGCTTCCCTCGATCCCCGCGACGCCGGCGCTGGCGCACCTGGATGATCTGCTGCGCGGACCGCTGGCGTTGACCCGGGAAGCGCAGGTCAACGCCCTGCTGCGCGCGGAGCCGCGCCGCGTGACGCTCGATCCCCGCGGCGCGCCGGTCCTGCGCGGCGAATTTCTCGCGCTCGGCCTGTCGGCCGCCCAGCGCGCCGCGGTGCAGGCAGACGGCTTTGTGGCGGAGTCCCAGGCGTCCGCGGATGCGGCTCTGGGGCTGGATCTGGTGATTCTGCGCGACACCCGCGGGCGCAGTGAGGCGCAGGCGCTGCGGGCATTGCAGCAGGCGGCGCCGGGCGCAAGCTTCGCCTACCAGCATATTTATCTGCCTGCCGGCGGTTCCGGCGACGGCAGCCAGGCGAGCGCCGTGCCGCCCGGCTCCGGCGGCGTGCCGCATCGGGTGGGCCTGGTCGATGGCGGCGTGGACCCGGCCGACCCGGCGCTGGCGCATGCACGCATCGATGACCATGGCTGCACGAAGGCGACCGTGTCGCGGCATGGCACCGCGGTGGCCGCGCGCCTCGTCGATGGCGATCCCGACACGCTGTATGCCGCCAACCTCTGGTGCGGCGGCGTTGTGGGTGGCGAAACGTCTGGCCTGGTGGCTGCGCTGGCGTGGATGGCGCGCGAAGGCGTGCCGGTGATCAACATCAGCCTGGTCGGCCCCGACAACCCGGTGCTCGCGCGCGCGGTGCAGGTGATGATCGCGAGCGGCCACGTGCTGGTTGCGGCGGTCGGCAACGATGGTCCCGCCGCGCCGCCGCTGTTTCCTGCGGCCTACCCCGGCGTGATCGGCGTCAGCGGTGTCGACGCGCATGACCGCGTGCTGCCGGAGTCGGCCAGCGGAAGTCAGGTGGCGTTCTGCGCGTCCGGCGTGATCGGCCACGGTCGCGACGCGATGCGTGGCACCTCGTTCGCTTCGCCGATCGTGGCGCGGCGGGCGGCCCAGTTGCTGGATGCGCCCCAGCCGGGTGCTGCCGCGCAGGTTCTGCAGCATCTGGCCAGCGAGGCCCGCGACCTCGGGCCTCCGGGTCGTGACCCGCGCTGCGGCTTCGGCCTGCTGTCGCCCTGAACCTTAACGCGAACCGAATCGGATCGGCTCGCAGGGAAGGATCGCCGAGCGCCGTACGTAATGGATCTTGGAAGCCGCGGACAGGCCGTCGGCAGGAGATCCTCACCATGCGAAATCCTTCTCTTCCCACCAAGACCTTCAGCACTCCCCTGATCGCGGGTGCCCTTGCCCTGGCGATGATGGCCCCGCTGCATGCCCAGGTGCTGGGCGGCGGCGCGCTGGCGGGCGGCCTGAACGGCGCGCTGGCCGGCTCGGTGCCTTCCGCGATGGGCGGGGTCGCCGGTTCGATGCATGGCGCGGGCAACCTTGATGCCGCCATCCCCGGCCATGTGGATGCCGCGAGCCGTGCGGCGCGCCTCAGCCAGCGCGCCCGTGCGGGCGCCGCCTCCACCGCCGGTGCCGCTGCGAACAGCGCGCGGCAGGCCGTCGGTTCAGTCGAGGGCACGGCCAGCGGCGTCGGCAGTCAGGGCAGCGGGACGCGGGCTGGCAGCGCGGCGCTGGACGCATCCGCAGCGGGCAACGTCGATTCCTCGGCGGCCGCTGCCGGTGATACCGCCGCGAGTGTCGCCCAGCGCACCGCCGGCTCGACGCGTTCCGCGGTCTCGACCATCAAGAGCGACAGCGGGAACGCGCTGAACCGCGCGCAGCATGTTGCCGCCAGTACCGCCAGCCGTGCCGCCGCAACCGGCATGCAGTCGGCTGCGACCGGCGGCAGCGCTGGTCGCAGCCTCGCGGCCGACGCCTCGGGCCTGGGCACGGCGACGGCCGCCGCGGCGCGCGGCATGCACGGCTCGGCCAGCGCCGGTGGCCACGCCGGCGCCAGCGGCTCGGCCCACCGCGGCGGCGTCTCGGCCTCGGCGCAGGCGGATGCCAATGCTGATGCCGATGCCGGCATCCAGTAACGC
>JAJXTX010000234.1 GCA_021783385.1 Pseudomonadota bacterium | reverse complement strand
CGCCCCGGCGCCGTTCGATCCGGCGGCGGCGCGGCGGCAGTTTCTCGCGATGCTGCCGCGCGGCCGCCGCGCGGCAGCCAGCCGGCGCTTCGCGCAGGCTGGCGACGGCCTGATCACCCAGCTGGCGGCGCTGTACGGCAACATGCCGGGCTTTGCCGAATGGCTGCTGGCGCTGTGTGCGGATCTGGGCCGGCTCGCCGCGGCGCGGCCGGCACCGCTGCGCAGGCTGGACCAGCAGCGCGCGGCGCGGCCGGACTGGTTCGTGCGCCAGCGCATGGTCGGCTATTCGGCCTATGTGGACCGCTTCGGCGGCACCCTTGCCGGGGTGGGCGAACGGATCGGTCATCTGCGCGCGCTCGGCGTCGACTATCTGCACCTGCTGCCGTTCCTGCGCGCGCGCCAGGGCGACAGCGACGGCGGTTTCGCGGTGGCCAGCTTCGAGCAGGTCGAGCCGGCGCTCGGTTCGATGGAGCAGCTCGAAGCGCTGGCCGGGCAGCTGCGCGAGGCCGGCATCAGCCTGTGCGCTGACCTGGTGCTCAACCACGTCGCCGACGAACACGCCTGGGCGCAGGCGGCCGCCGCGGGCGACCCGTCGATGCGCGCGTTCTTCCACGTGTTTGCCGACCGCCAGCAGCCGGATGCCTACGAGCGCACGCTGGGCCAGGTGTTTCCGCAGGCCGCGCCAGGCAACTTCACCCACGTGCCGGCACTGGGTGGCTGGGTCTGGACCACCTTCTATCCGTTCCAGTGGGATCTCAACTACGCGCATCCGCCGGTGTTCGCGGCGATGGTGCGCGCGCTGCTGCAGCTGGCCAACCGCGGCGTCGAGGTGTTCCGGCTCGATTCGGCGCCGTTCCTGTGGAAGCGCCTGGGCACCGCGTGCCTCAACGAGCCGGAGGTGCACCGCATCCTCGCCGCGCTGCGCGCCTGCGTGCAGCTGGTGGCGCCGGGCGTGCTGCTGAAGGCCGAGGCGATCGTGCCCACCGCGCAGGTCTCGGCCTATTTCGGCCGCGGCGAGCTGCAGGGCCGCGAGTGCCAGCTGGCCTATCACAGCGGGCTGATGGCCAGCGCCTGGGCGGCGCTGGCCGAGGGTCGCGCGGAGCTGCCGCGGCAGCTGCTGGCGCAGACGCCGGCACCGCCTGCGAACGCCGGCTGGATCACCTACGTGCGTTGCCACGACGACATCGTGTGGGGCGTGCTGCGGCCGCAGGTGGAAGCGGCCGGCGGCGATTTCCGCGCACGCATCGGTGCGGCCGCCGCGTTTCTCGAAGGGCGCACGCCCGGCAGCTTCGCCCGCGGCGCCGCTTTCCAGACGCCCGCCGATGGCGCCGTGCACGGCAGCAACGGCATGACGGCGGCGCTGGTCGGGCTGCCCGCGGACCCGCTCGATGCGTTCGATCCGGCCGCGCTGCGGCGTTTCGTGCTGCTGCATGCGCTGGCGTTCTGGGTCGGCGCGGTGCCGCTGATCTACATGGGTGACGAGCTCGGCCAGTACAACAACATCGACCCGGCGGATAGCGCGCGCGTGGCCAGCGACGGCCGCTGGCTGCAGCGCCCGCTGCTGTCGGCGCGCGCGCTGGCGGCGCTGACGGCCGGTGCGGGCGTGCCCGCCGCCACCTTCGCTGCGCTCACCGCGCTGGTCGCGGCGCGCCGACACCGGCGCTGGCCGGCCGCCGCGGCGGTGACGCTGGCCGATCCTGCGGCGTTTGATCGGGCGCTGCTGCAGCGCGCCGCGGCTGATCCGCGCGACAGCGGCCTGCTGGCCATGCGCCGCGGCGACGGCGCGCTGGGCCTGTTCCATTTCGGCACCAGCGAAGTCGTGGTGGACCTGGCGGCGCTGGAACCGGCGGGCGGCAGCGATCTGTTTGCCTGCGGCGTCACGCCGGCGGCGCGGCCGACGCAGCGTGTGTTGCAGCCGTGGGCCACGCTGTGGCGGGTGGCTGGCCGTGGCTGAGCCTGGTTCCGCGGCCGTGCCGATCGTGTTCGGCGAAGCGCTGGTCGACGCCTTCGCCGACGCGCTGGTGCCCGGCGGCGCGCCGTTCAACGTGGCCTGTCATCTCGCTGCGCTGGGATTGCGGCCGCTGCTGATCACCCGCTTCGGCGAAGATGAGGCCGGCCAGCTGCTGGACGCCAGCGCGCAGCGCTGCGGGCTGTCGCTGCGCGGTGCGCAGCGTGAGCGCCACACGGCACGGGTCGAGGTGCACGAGTCCGCCGCCGGCCATCTGTTCGAGATTCCGCCCGGACAGGCGTTCGACCGCATCGAGGCGATTCCCGCGGTGCAGGCCAGTGCCGGGCTCGGCGAGCCGCGCTGGCTGTATTTCGGCACGCTGGCGCTGCGCGGGAAAACCAGCCGGCATGCGCTGGCAGCGCTGCGCGCCAGCGCGCCGCATCGCGCCTTCGTCGATCTGAACTGGCGCGAGGCGGGGCCGTCGGCGGCACTGATCCTGGATCTGCTGCACGATATCGAGGTGCTCAAGCTGAGTGACGCCGAGCTGCTGCGCGTACTCGACTGGCTCGGCCTGCCGGCGGTGCGCGGCGTGCCGCAGCCGGGCCAGCAGCAGGCGGCGATCGGCAGTCTCTGCACCCGGCTGGGCGTGCGCCAGCTGCTGGTGAGCCACGGTGCCGACGGCGCCGCCGCGTGGGATGCGCAAGGCTGCTGCACGGCGCGCGCCGCCGCGCCACCCTTGCCGCGGCTGGTCGATACGGTGGGTGCCGGCGATGCCTTCAGCGCGATGTTGCTGGCCGGCCTGCTGCGCGGCCGCGCGCCGGCTGCCATGCTCGGGCAGGAGGTGGCCTTCGCCAGCCTCAGCTGCGGCTGGCGCGGTGCGCTGCCGGCGCAGGCTGATCTGTATATTCCGTGGCGCCAGACGCTGGGCATCGACCGCATGCCCCCGCCGACGCTGCCGTGATTGCGCCGAGGTAGCCCATGTCCGCCGTGCCCAAACCTCGCCTGCGCTTCTGGCAGATCCTCAACATGAATGTCGGCTTTTTCGGCATACAGTTCAGCTTCGGGCTGCAGCAAAGCAACATGAGTCCGATCTACAAGTACCTGGGCGCGCACGACGGCAGCCTGCCGTACCTGTGGCTGGCCGGGCCGATCACCGGGCTGCTGGTGCAGCCGCTGATCGGCGCGCTGAGCGACCGCACCGAAACCCGGCTCGGACGACGCACGCCGTATTTTCTGGTCGGCGCGCTGCTGTGCAGCCTGTGCCTGCTGGCGATGCCGTTCAGTCCGGCGCTGTGGATCGCGGCCAGCCTGCTGTGGATCCTCGACGCCGCCAACAACGTGACGATGGAGCCGTACCGCGCGTTCGTCAGCGACCGCCTGGACAGCTCGCAGCACGCGGTGGGCTTTCTCACCCAGAGCGCCTTCACCGGGTTGTCGCAGACCTTGGCCTACCTCACGCCCTCGCTGCTGGTGCTGCTGGGCATGAACGTGGCGGCGCGCAACGCGCACGGCATTCCGTATGTGGTGGTGACCGCGTTCCTGATCGGCGCACTGTTCTCGGTGGCATCGATCGGCTGGTCGGTGTGGACCACGCCGGAGCTGCCACTCACCGACGTGGAGCGCCAGCGCATGCACCGGGCGCCGCGTTCGCTGGCCGCGACCTTGGGCGAGATCATCGCGGCGGTGCGCGAGATGCCCGCGACCATGCGCCGGCTGGCGGTGATGATGCTGTTCCAGTGGTACGCGATGTTCTGCTACTGGGAATACATCCCGCTGTCGCTGGCGCGCACGCTCTACGGCAACACCGACTCGGCCTCGGCCGGCTTCAGCCGGGCGGTGCTGATCAACGGCCAGATCGGCGGCTTCTACAATTTCGTGGCGTTTCTCAGCGCGTTCGCGATGATCCCGCTGGCGCGCCGGCTCGGCCCGCAGCGGCTGCACGCAGTGTGCCTCACGCTGGGCGGCGCCGGTCTGCTGACGCTGCCGCTGATCCACAGCTACGCGCTGCTGTTCGTGCCGATGCTCGGGCTGGGACTGGCCTGGGCCAGCATGATGGGCAACCCCTACGCGATGCTGGCCGGCAGCATTCCGCCGGAGCGCGCAGGCGTCTACATGGGCATCTTCAACGTGTTCATCGTGGTGCCGATGCTGCTGCAGATCGTCAGCATTCCGCTGCTCTATCACCGCGCGCTGGGCGACAACCCGCAGAACGTGATCCGCCTCGCCGGGCTCGGCCTGCTGATTGCCGCCGCGCTGGTGCTGCGCGTGCGCGAAACCGCGCCGCGCCAGC
>JAJXTX010000233.1 GCA_021783385.1 Pseudomonadota bacterium | reverse complement strand
CCAGGGCGCTGACCGGCAGCGTGCCCGGGTCGATGCCGGCAGGGAGAACGGGGCGGGCGACGCGGGCGGTCATGCCTCGGCAGCCTAACCGAGCGCGGCCCGCGACTGGAAGCCGGACGTGGTCCGGCGCCGTCGGCGCATGCCGCTGATGGGGCTCAGTCCAGCACCATCACGGCATCCACCTCGACCTGCGCCCCCTTCGGCAGGCCGGACACCTCGATGGTGGAGCGCGCCGGATACGGCGGCTGGAAATATTCGGCCATCACCGCGTTCACCGCGGCGAAATTCGCCAGGTCGGTCACGTAGATGCCCACGCGCACCAGCTGCGCCAGCGAGCCGCCGGCAGCGCTGGCCACCGCCGAGAGGTTGTCGAATACCCGCCGCGTCTGCAGCGCGATGTCGCCCTCGACCAGTGCCGCGGTGGCCGGATCCAGCGGAATCTGGCCGGAGAAATACACAGTGTTGCCGACCCGCACGGCCTGCGAGTACGGGCCGATCGCGGCCGGGGCCAGCGTGGTGTCGATGATGCTGCGGGACATGCAGATTCCTTGGGGAATGGGGAATGGGGAATGGGGAATGGGGACATCGTGCGGTGACATCCGGCGCATGGCAAGCGCATCGCTGGCGGCGACGGCTGCATCGGCGCGCTTCCGGCTACAGCGGATACCGGTACGCGCCGCTGACCACGCCGGTGCGACGCACGCGGCGGATCACGTCGGCCAGATGCTTGCGGTTCTTCACTTCCATCGCAAACAGCAGCGTGGCGGCGGCGGCGTCGCGCTCGACGTATTCCACGTTCTCGATGTTCGAATCGGCGGCGGCGATGGCGGCGGCCACGGTGGCCAGCACGCCGGGGCGATTGGTCACCTCGATGCGCAGCTCGGCGCGATAGTCGCCCTGCACGTCGCGATCCCATTCGATCGCCACGCTGCGCTCCGGCGACTTGCGCAGCTCGATCGCGTTCGGACACTCCTCGCGATGCACCACGATGCCCTTGCCCGACGACAGGTAGCCGATGATCTGGTCGCCCGGCAGCGGGTGGCAGCAATTGGCGAAACTGAGCACGCCGCGCTCGGCGCCGGTGATGCGGATCTTTTCGTGCGCGTGCGACAGCGGCGGCGACTTGTCGCCGGCCTGCTTGCCGCGCGAGGCCAGCAGCTGGCCAGCCACCACGTCAGGCATGCGGTTGCCCAGCGCGATGTCGGAAAGCAGCTCCTCCAGCCGCTTGAACTTGAACGATTCGAGAAAACGATCCAGCACCGCGGGTGGAATCGCGTCGAGGCTGCTGCCACGCGCATCCAGCGCGCGATCGAGCATGCGGTGGCCGAAATCAACCGCATCCTCGTGCTGAAGATGTTTCAGGTACTGGCGGATCGCGATGCGCGCCTTGCCAGTCACCACCACTTCCAGCCACGCCGGATTCGGCACCGCCGAGGGCGCGGTGATGATCTCGACCAGCTGGCCCGATTCCAGCCGCGTGCGCAGCGGCAGCAGCTTCTTGTCGACGCGGGCAGCCACCGCGTGATCGCCGACATCGGTATGCACCGCGTAGGCAAAATCCAGCGCGGTGGCATTGCGCGGCAGCGACAGAATGTCGCCGCGCGGTGTGAACAGATAAACCTCGTCCGGGAACAGGTCAATCTTGACGTTCTCGATGAACTCCGCCGCCGAGGTGGTGCTGACCTGGCTGTCGGCCAGCGACGACAGCCATTCGCGCGCGCGGGCCTGCGCGCTGTTGGCCGGACCGCTCTCGGTCTTGTAGGCCCAGTGCGCGGCGACGCCGCTTTCGGCAACCGAATCCATCTCGGCGGTGCGGATCTGCACTTCGATCGGTGCACCGAACGGCCCCAGCAGGACGGTATGCAGCGACTGGTAGCCGTTCGCCTTGGGAATCGCGATGAAATCCTTGAAGCGCCGGTCGACCGGCTTGTACAGCGCGTGCACCACGCCCAGCGCCATGTAGCAGCTCATCGCGCTGTCCACCACCACGCGGAAGCCGTACACATCCATCAGCTGGGCGAAGCTCTTGTGCTCGCCGCGCATCTTGGAATAGATGCTCCAGGGCGACTTGATCCGGCCCACCACGCGCGTCTGCAGCCGATCGGCGGCGAGTCGCCCGGCCAGCGCCGTCTCGATCTTGCCCATCGCCTCGCGGCGGTTGCCGATCGCGGCGCGGATGCGCTCGCTGATCACGCGGTAACGGTCGGGGTAGAGCGCGCGGAAACCCAGATCCTGCAGCTCGGCCTTGAACTTGTTCATGCCCAGCCGCTGCGCGATCGGGGCGTAGATCTCCAGCGTCTCGCGCGCGATGCGGCGGCGCGAGGCGGCATCCTTGGCGCCCAGCGTGCGCATGTTGTGCAGGCGGTCGGACAGCTTGATCAGGATCACGCGCAGGTCGCGCGCCATCGCCAGAAGCATCTTGCGAAAGCTCTCCGCGTCGGCCTCCTGGCGGCTGCCGAAGCGCATCTTGTCCAGCTTGGTGACGCCGTCCACCAGCTCGGCCACCACCTCGCCGAACTCGGCGGCGAGCTCCTCGCGGCTCAGCTCGGTGTCCTCCAGCGTGTCATGCAGGATCGCCGCGATGATCGTTTCGGCATCCAACCCGAGTTCGGCCAGAATGCCAGCCACCGCCACCGGATGCGTGATGTACGGCTCGCCGCTCTTGCGCTCCTGCCCCGCATGCGCACGGGCACCGACCTGGAAGGCGCGCAGCACGCGCTCGATCTGAGCTTCAGGCAGGTAGGCGATCCGCTCCTTCAGTGCCAGCACATATGGCGGCAGCACGGCAGGGTCGCTCGAGGCGGGATGTGCGGCCGCGGTCATGGCTACTGACGCCGACTCAGGCGCCCACCCCACGACGATTCCCGCGGACTGCGACTGCTCGCACACAGATCACCGCAGCGGCCGTGTCGATGCGGTGATCGCGCGATCTGCAGCCGCCTTCCATCAATCGTCACCGCCCTTGGAGAGATCGTCGTCGACTTCGGCCGCGGCCCATTCCAGCGCCTCGCGCTCGGCCCGCTCGCGCTCGGACTTGTCGATCTGGTCGATCGTGGCCTGGTCGATGCGACGGTCGGCGATCTCGCGCAGGGCCAGCACAGTGGGCTTGTCGTGCTCGGGGTTGACCGCCGGCTCGGCGCCCTTCTCCAGCTGGCGCGCCCGCTTGGTTGCCATCAGCACCAGCTCGAAACGATTGTCGACTACCTCCAGGCAGTCCTCCACGGTGATGCGTGCCATGCGAATTCCTCAGTGAATAAACAACTTATGTGATCTGTCAGTGTAGCCAGCGGGTGCTTTGCTGGCAATCCGGCGGCGCGTATGATGGCCGGCTGCCTGCGCATCGGCGGGCAGCGTGCGAAAGCAAGCCGAAAGCCGTGCAGGATATAAAACCAGACGGTACACTTATAGCACTCCCCCTCGCGGATCACCTCGCACCGATGCCTTCCCTGCTCCGCACCCTCTCCCCGAGCCGCTGCCTGCTGCTGCTGGCCATAGCAATGCTGGCCGGCTGTGCGATCGCCAAGCCGCGCACCGACGATCCGCTGGAAAAATACAATCGCAAGGTTTACCAGTTCAACGACCGTCTGGACAAGGCGGTGGTGCGCCCGGTGGCGATGGGCTATCGCACGATCACCAACCCGCCGGTGCGCCGCTCGGTGAGCGATTTCTTCACCAACATCCGCATGCCGATCACGGTCGCCAACGACCTGCTGCAGGCGCGGCCGAAGCAGGCGCTGCAGAACAGCGGCCGCTTCCTGGTCAATCTGACCCTCGGCTTCGCCGGCTTCTTCGATCCGGCCAGTCAGATGGGCCTGCCGCTGCAGACCACCGACTTCGGCATCACGCTGGCGCGCTGGGGCGTTCCGGACGGCGACTACCTGGTGCTGCCGTTCTTCGGCCCCAGCACGGTGCGCGACGTGTGGGCGATACCGGTCGACGGTTATTTCTTTGACCCGATGACGACGTACTCGAGTCATCACAGCTACGGCGGTTTGCAGTATCTGCCCCAGGTGCTGTATCTGGTGCAGCTGCGCGCGCAGCTGCTCGACGCCGAGAGTTATCTGCAGTCGGCTTACGATCCGTACGTGTTCCTGCGCGACGCATACCGCCAGCGGCGCCTGTACAAGCTGTATGACGGCAATCCGCCGGACAGCGTGATCGAACAGATGCAGGGTCTCGACAACAAGAATTTCGATCCGGAGGAGCTGCTGAACCAGCAGCACCAGTGGGAGCAGAAGCA
>JAJXTX010000028.1 GCA_021783385.1 Pseudomonadota bacterium | reverse complement strand
CTGACGTCTCGCGGCAGCCACGCGTTGAAGGTACGGGCGTGACGGAACAGCTGATCGAGGGCGGACTCGGCAAGCACATCGCTCATGGGTATCTTCCTCTGCGGCATCGACGCGCCGACAATGGCGCCGGACCGCGCAAGTGTATAGGCGGGCGCGCAGCGGCAGGTCAGGGCTACGGGGAACGTACTGTGTTCATTGGCGAAACAATCGCACGCTACCTGCGCCCATGCTGAGGCGATCCGGCGAATGCTGGGTGATCACCGATGCCGCCGCCGGCAACCAGCGCCAGGCGCTGGCGCTGGCGGGGCGCATGCAGATGCCAATGCGCCACCTGGTGCTGGAGCCGCGCGCGCCGTGGTCGTGGCTGGCACCGCGACTCAGCGTGGGTGGCCGGCTGGCGCTGCCGCGCACCCAACGCCCGCTGTTCGCGCCGCCGTGGCCGGCGCTGGCGATCGGCTGCGGTCGCGCCGCGTCGCTGTTCACGCGGCAGCTGCGCGCACTGTCCAGAGGCGACTGTTACACCGTGCAGATTCTCGACCCGCGCCTCGACCCGGCGCTGTGGGACAGCGTGATCGCCCCGCAGCACGACCGCGTGGCGGGACCCAACGTGCTGCAGCCGATCGGCTCGCTGAACCCGGTGGATGACCAGTGGCTGGCGGATGGCCGGGAATCCTGCCCCCAGTTCGCCGAGCTGCCGCGGCCCCGGGTCGGCGTCCTGCTCGGTGGCCCGCGCAAGGGCATCGCGATGGATCTCGATTACACCCGCCAGCTGGCCACACACTTGATCGAACACCAACAACACGAAGGCGGCAGCTTGCTGGCGGTCGCCTCACGGCGGACGCCGACCGTGATGATCGATGTATTCCGTCAGGCGCTGGGAGACCTGCCTGGCTTGGTCTGGGCCGGCCGAGACGATGGCAGCAACCCCTATCCCGGCGTGCTCGGCTGGGCCGACCGGCTGGTGGTCACTCCCGACTCGGTCAACATGCTCAGCGAAGCCTGCGCCGTCGGTTGCCCGGTACAGACGTTTGTCACGTCGCCCTTGCCGGCCAGGATCGAGCGATTCCACCAATCGCTGCGCGCCGCCGGCTTTCTGGAGCAACCCGGGCTCCCGCCAGGCGCTGAACCCGCCCCACCACTGCGGGAAACCACCGCGCTGGCGGCCATCTTGCGCGAGCGGATCGATGCCCGCCTGATGTATCGCTCAGGCGCCCCGACGTAACCAACTCAGCCGCCCCGAGGCCAGCAATCCCTTGAGCTGCGGCGCCAGCGACGCACCCAGAATTTCGCCGGTCAGCGGCTGGGTGGCCACCAAGCCGACGCAGGCATTGCGACCATCCTGCTTGGCTCGATATAGGGCCAGGTCGGCCAACTCCAGCGCAGCATCAAAAGTGGTCTTGTCAGCATGGGCGGCCAGTGGATGCATGCTGAAGCCGATCGAGCAGGTCAGCGGAATGCCACCACCGCGGCCATCCGCAAAATGCCTGGCAGCGATGTCGTGGCGCAGACGCTCGGCGATGAGTTGCACGCCGGCGATGTCGACGTCGCGCAGCAACAGCAGAAATTCCTCGCCGCCCCAGCGCACGGTGATGTCGCTGTCGCGCCGTGCTTCCGAAAGCAGCCCGCCAAGTTCGCGCAACACCGCGTCGCCCACGGCGTGGCCGTAACGGTCATTGATTCGTTTGAAGTGATCGATATCGATCTGCAGCACCCCGACACGCTCGTCGCCCGACAGCACGGCGGGCAAGTGCGACAGCAGATAGCGGCGATTGTGCAAGGCGGTCAACGCGTCGGTCTGGCTTTCTTCGGCCAGCGCCAGGTTGCTGATGCGCAGGCGCTCCAGTGCGCGCGCCAGTTGCTCGGTACGCTGATCGACCTGTACTTCCAGCCAGGCATGCCGGCGGCGCTGGCGGCGCACGACCCAACCGACCAGCAGAATGAGGGCGATGCCCATCAGCATGCTGGCGGCGACGCGAACCAGCTCCCGCTCGTACCAGAGGGGCTCGACGCTGATCAGCAAATCAGCCTCGGGACCATAGCCGTTCGCACCGGCAAGTACCGCGGCAACGCGAAACCGATAGTCGCCGGGCGGCAGATGGGTATAGAACGCGGTGCGTCGCGTGCCCGCATCCTGCCAGTCCTTGTCGTAGCCCAGCAGCTGGTAGTGAAACGCCAGCGTGCCTGTACGCAGGTAAGGCGCCGTGTAATTGATTGCCAGGTCGCGCTGGCCCGGGGCCAGCACAAAAGTTCGCTGAGGAATCTGCCGCCCACCCGGTTCGACGGATTCGATCCTGGCCGGCGGTGACTCGGGCGCAGCGCCAAGTGCGCGGGTGTCCACCCCTAGCGCGCCATCGGTGGTGGCGTACCAGATGACCTTGCCATCGACCAGGCTGCGCGCACCGCCACCGCCATTGCAGCATTTCGCGTTGCGCAGGCTGGTGGCACGATCTTCTCCGGCCAGCAGTTGCGGCGACACCCGGCGCAGCGGGGAACCCGGCAGCGGCAGCTGCGCCAGCGGTAGTCGCCAGGCTCCGGCGATCGAGCCGACGTAGAGCTCACCGTCAAGCACATCGAGGGTCCAGGCATTGTCACTGGGCAGGCCATTGGCTTGGCCGGTCATACGCAAGCGTCCATCGCGCATGAGGCCGATGCCGGCATCGCTCGTGGCAAGGGCCAGCACACCGGGCTCGAGCATCGCCAGGCGGGAAATAAAGTGCCCGGCCAGCGGCCTGGCCCATGCCGGTTGGCTCAGCTTGCCATCGCGCCATTCGCGCACGCCATCTTCCGTGCCCAGATAGAGGTGATCCGGTGTCAGCGGCAGAATCGCGCGGATGATCGCCGCCGCCCCCGAGACACCCGTGTCGATTCGGGTGAGGTGGCCCTGATGCCAGCGGTAGATGCCGCCGCTGGTACCGATCCAGACAGCACCATCGGCCGATTCGCGAATGACATTGATCTGCCACCGCGCCAGCACGGACAGCGCTACTGGCGTGACATCTCGTGCTGCGTCGAACACGGCGATGCCCGCTCGGGTGCCTACCCACAGTCGTCCGCGATGGTCGTAGTCCAGCTCGTATGCCGACGGATTGGGCAAGCTGCTGCCCGGAATGAGCACCTGTGTGCTGTTGCCGTCGACCCTCTCCACATCCGAGTTGGTCCCAATCACCATCTGCCCGGACGGCGCCCGCACCACGCTCCATACCAGCGCATCGGCCAGACCTTCGTGCCTGGATATACGTCGAGTCCAGCCATTCCAGACCCGGTAAAGCCCCGCCACATGCGTGCCCATCCACAGGTCGCCAGCGCGGTCTTCAAACAGTGCCTGGATCCATGGGTGGCTGGAGAGGTCGTCGTCGCCAATACGCTCCAGACCCGCCTGGAGCGAGCGGCGGTAGAGTGCCTGTACGGTGCCGATCCACAGGCTGCCGTTGCGGTCGGTGAGCAGGCTCTCGATCGAATGCGTATCGAGGTCGGCACTGAGGCCTGCGTCAACGATGCGCTGGCCATCCAGCCGCAGCAGTCCGTTGTGCGTTCCCAACCAAACGCTGCCGTCGGCTGCGGCAAGGTGGGTGATCGGCGCCAGTTGTTGCTCCGGCAGGTCCTGCTGCACGCAGGTGCTCATCGCGGTATCACTGTCCGCCGCCCGGTGACAGACACGCCCAAGCCCGCCGATCCACAACGTATTGCCATCGCGCAGCAGGCTGTAAGCCGCACCCGCGTAGCCGGTCAGCGGCACGATCTTGCCGTGCTGAATGCGCGCCAAGCCCTGCGCTGTCGCCAGCAACGGCTGACCATCACCGGCATCGGTGATCGCATGGACTGCCGGCCCGCCAAGCATAGTGAATTTGCCATCGCGCTCGCGCAGTAGCCCATGCGCCCCACCGAACCAGACTTGCCCGCTCGGATCAGCCCAGACTGCGGTCAGCATGCTGGTATCGACGCCGGTATTGCGCCGATCGAAGGTGACGAATCGATCGCCGTCGAAGCGGGTCACGGCGATCTGCGTGTTGATCCAGAGAAACCCGGCCTTGTCCTCGGTAATGCCCAACACGGTGATCTGTGGCAGACCCTGCTCGACGCTCCAGTGATCAAGCACAAAGGAATGGAAGGGGATTTGCGGATCCAATGCCGCCGCCGGCCGCATGGCCAGCATGCAGACCACTACCGCAAAAAGCATCTGGTAAGACCTTCGTGCCATCGTATTCCCTGCCGGGAGCTGGAGGTATCTCGGCGCGCAAGCCCTGCCACTTCTTTGCGATCTTGCACATACGGCGCGCGTATCGACAAGTGTGGTGCATCCACGCCATGCCTTTTCGGCCGCTGGCAACCAACCTTGATACCAGCGCGTCCCAGGGGCGGCCTTCCAATATGCACACTGACCATGCCCCTGGAATCGCAAGCCTGCGCCAGATGGCGCCGTGGCAACTCAGCCTGGATCCACCGAGGTGGCTAAATGAAAGCCGAGCGCATCGGTGACCCCGCTTACGCCGGCGCACAGTTGCTCCAGCGCAGGCTCGCGCGGCGCGATGCGCGAGCGCAGATCCAGCGTGCAGGCCAGTGCCCGCTGCAGCAAGTCGGCATGCGCCATGCTCAGGGTCGCCGCCTGTGCGCTATCAAGCAGGCCCGCAGTACGGCAGGCCTCGATCAGACCGGCATTGGCGGTAACCCCAAGCAAACCGGGCTGCTGTGCCGCATGCGCCAGCACCAACCCCTGCAGCGCAAATTCGATGTCGAGCAGTCCACCGTGCCCCTGCTTCAGATCGAACCGGCGCGCGTCGGAGCGGTCGCGCTCGGCGCGCCAGCGCCGGCGCATGCTGCTGACCTCGGCCAGCACCGCCGCGGGCTCGCGTGGCACCGCCAGGATCGCGCGGCGCACCGTCGCCAGCTCGGCATTCAGCGCCGCGTCGCCGGCGACCGGTCGCGCGCGCAGCAGCGCCTGGTGCTCCCAGGTCCAGGCGCGGCCGCGCTGATACGCCTCGAAGGCGTCCAGGCTGCTGACCAGCAGACCCTTCGAGCCGTCCGGCCGCAGCCGCGTGTCGACTTCATACAGGCGCCCGCCGCGGGTCAGCACGGTGAGCCAGTTCATCACCCGCTGCGCCAGCCGCTGATACCAGCGGAAGCCTTCCAGCGGACGCGCGCCGTCGCTCAGCAGCTGCGCGCGGCGGCTGTCGTAGACGAACACCAGATCCAGATCGGAGGCGAAGCCCAGCTCCTCGCCGCCGAGGCTGCCATAGCCGAGCACGCCGAAACCCGAGCCGCTGCCGGGCAGCCGTCCGTGCTGTGCGATCAGCTCGCGCTCGGCCAGCGCGGTCACCGCCATCACCACCGACTCGGCCAGCGCGGCCAGCCGGCGCGCGGTGGCGACCGCATCGGCGCGACCATCGTTGAAGGCCAGTCCGAGCCGGAACGCGGTGGAGGCCTTGAACTCGTTGATCCGTTCAAGCTCCGCCTCGGCTTCGCGCTCCTCCAGCGTGGTCAGCACGCGCGCAAGCTCGGCAGTGATGTCGGCGCGCCTGAACGGCAACTGGTCGATGCGCGGATCGAGCACATCGTCCAGCAGCAGCGGCTGCGCGATCACGCGCTCGGCCAGAAACGCGCTGTCGCCGAACACCCGCACCAGCCGCTTGCGCGCGGTGGGCTGCTCTTCCAGCAGAGCCAGATAGGCCGAGCGCCGCGCCACCGCCTGCATCAGCCGGCACAGCCGCAGCAGGCACGGCACCGGTGCGGCGCTGATCCGCGCCGAGGCAAACAGCTGCGGCATCAGGTGATCCAGCCGCTCGCGCGAACGCGCCGACATCGCGCGCACCGGCACCGACTGCGGCAGCTTCAGCAGCGCCTCGGCCAGCTCGCCGCCCGGCACGAAGCCGGCGGCTTCCAGCATCGCCGCGTCCAGCGATTCATCGCAGGCGTGCTGCCAGAGCACGCGATCGGCCGGCGGCACGCTGGCCGCGCGGCCACCCTGCGGCATCAGCACGGCGGCGAACTCCTCGCTGACGATGGCGCGATGGGCGGCCAGCGCCGCGGCCAGCGCGTCCCAGTCGCGGTAGTCCAGGCTCAGCGCGATGCGCTCGCGGCTGAGCGCATCGTCGGGGATGTCGTGAGTCTGTGCGTCGCGCAGCATCTGCACGCGGTTCTCCACCTGCCGCAGCAGCACGTAGGCCGCGCGCAGCATGCGTGCGCGCACGCCGTCGATGTGCCCGCGCGCCTCGCAGGCCACCAGCGCGGGCAGCAGGCCGCGCACGCGCAGGCTGGGTTCGCGGCCGCCGCGGATCAGCTGGGTCAGCTGCACGATGAACTCGATTTCGCGGATGCCGCCGGGGCCGAGCTTGAGGTTGTCGGCCAGATCCTTGCGCGCGACTTCCGCATCGATCAGCCCCTTCATTTCGCGCAGGCCGGCGAACGCGGTGTAGTCGAGGTACTTGCGGTAGACGAACGGCCGCAGCAGCTCCTGCAGCTGCTTGCCGGCATGCCGGTCGCCGGCCACCGGACGCGCCTTGATCCAGGCGTAGCGCTCCCAGTCGCGCCCCTCGCTCTGGTAGTACTGCTCCATCGCGGCGAACGACAGTGCCAGCCGGCCGGCGTTGCCGAACGGGCGCAGACGCAGGTCGACGCGGGCGCAGATGCCGTCCATGGTCGGCTCGTGCAGCAGGCGCACCAGCTGGCGTCCGAGCCGCACGAAATACTCGCTGTTGTCGAGACCACGCGCGCCGTCGCTGTGGCCGCTGTGCGGATAGGCCAGCACCAGGTCGATGTCGGAGGAGAAGTTCAGCTCGCTGCCGCCGAGCTTGCCGAAGCCGATCACCAGCAGCCGCTGCAGCCGGCCCTCGGGATCGCGGCTGTGGCCGTAACGCGCGGCCAGCGCGCGCTCGGCCCAGCCCAGCGCGGCGCCGAGCAGCGCCTCGTACAGCACGCTGGTGGCGGACAGGATCTCCGGCAGTTCATCCAGCCCGTTGACGTCGCGAAACACCAGCCGCAGCGCCTCGGCGTGGCGAAAGCGGCGCAGCGCCTGCATGCAGGCCGCCTCGTCGTCCGGCAGTCTCAGCGCGTCGATGCGCGCGCTGGCGTCGCTGCCAGAGCGCAGCCGCTCCAGCCCCTGCGGCGACAGCAGCTGCGGCTGGCGGCTCCATACCTCGAACGCGAAATCGCTGGCCAGCAGGGTGCGCCGGATGCGCTCGGCCACGCCGGCGTCGTCGTGCAGCGGCACGCCGGCGGCGCGGCAGCGGGCGACCAGGTCGCCATAGCGGTCGTCGATCAGCGCGCGCAGCGCGGGGGATTCAGGGGCAGCCATCGCCGCATTGTGCCGCACTGCGCGTGCGCTGTTGTCCCGCAGCACGCCGCGCGGTGCACCGCTGCCGCGCCGGCGCGTTGAACTGGCTGTGCCCAGGCCCGAGACGCGCCCGGCGACGCCCACCTCGGGTTCATCTCGACTTGATTACATTTCAGCGTCCACCCCCATCACTAGCTGCCACAGGACTGCGATGCCGCTGAATCTCCCCCGCCGCGCCGGCCACTGGCGCCTGCTGCTGCGGCGTGCTGCGCTGGTAGCGCTGCTGGCGCTGGCCTTCGTGCTGCTCACCGGCATGCTCGACGGCGGTGTCGGGGTGACGCCGTGGCGGCTGTTCGACCAGCCGCGCTTCCCGCTGGCCAATGCGTGGCCGGGCCTGCTGCTGGCCGGCGTGTTGCTGGTGCTGAGCCGGCGCCCGCTGCTTTCGTTCGGGCTGGCCTTTCTGCTGCAGGGGCTGCTGTACGCCATCAATTTCCTCAAGCTGGCCAACCTCGGCACGCCGCTGCTGCCGGCCGATTTCCGCATGGTGGGCCAGCTGCGCCGCGGCGGTGCGCATCTGTTGATCGGCTACCTGCCGCATAGTCCGTGGCCATACCTCGCGCTGCTGACTGCGGTGCTGCTGGTCGTGGCGATGTGGCGCTACGAGCCACCGCTGTTTTCGCGCCAGCCCCGCGGCAAGCGCTGGCTGGCCGGCGGCGCCCTCGCCACCGGGCTGCTCAGCCTGCTGGTCGGCATGCCGGCATGGGGCACGCTCTACAACGCCCGCGTGCTGTGGCTGGAGCCGTGGTCGGCCGCCGCCACCAGCAGCCACGCGGGGCTGATCAGTTCGCTGATGATGTTTCATCTGCAGTACGGCCGCGCCAAGCCGAAGCCCGACCGCGCCGCGGCCAGCCGCCTGATCGCGCAGTCCGCGCCGGCGCTACGCCTGGCCATGCAGGCGCCGCCGGCGTCGCGGGTGCTCCCGGACATCGTGGTGGTGCAGAGCGAATCGTTCTTCGATCCGCGCATCCTGCGCGGCTACGAGCACAGCGACTTCACGCCCAATCTGCAGCGACTCGCCGCACACGGCATCAGCGGTCCGCTGCACGTACCCACCTTCGGTGGCGGCACCATCCGCACCGAGTTCGAGGTGCTCACCGGCCTGTCGCTGCGCTATTTCGACGACCTGCAGTTCCCCTACCTGCAGATGAACCACAAGACCGTGCCGAGCCTGGTGCGCACGCTGAAGCAGCGCGGCTACGAGACGATCGCGCTGCACGGCAACGACCCGGCGTTCTGGAACCGCACCACCGCGTTCAAGGCGCTCGGATTCGACCGCTTCGTGTCGCAGTCGTCGTTCCCGGCCGACGCCGCGATGGACGGCAAGTACATGGCCGACAGCGCGATGACCGACGAGATCCTGGCGCAGCTGAAGCAGGCCGGGCCGCCGCAATTCATCTTCGCCATCAGCATCGAGGCGCATGGCCCGTACGACGTCGAGCCCGCCCACGCCGCCGAGCGCGACGCCATCGCCGTGCCGGCCGGCATCACTGGCAAGGACAAGCTGGAGCTGCAGAATTACCTCTATCACATCGGTCACGCCGACGCCGAGCTGGGCCGGCTGGTGGCCGCACTGGCCGCCCGCCCGCGGCCGAGCCTGGTGCTTTTCTACGGCGATCACCTGCCGGGACTGAGCAACAGCTACCGTATCGCCGGCTTTGTTGACGGCAAGGACATGCTGAGCCAGGCCGGCGTCTGGCTGCTGGTCGATCCGCATGCTCCGCAGGCTGCGCCGCTGCGCGAGGAGACCGCGGCGTGGCTGCTGCCCGGCAAGCTGCTGGCGCAGGCCGGCATCCGCGACGATGCCTATTTCGCACTGAGCGAACTGGTCGGCGCGCCACTGGCGGCGCTCACCGCCGCCCCCGGCGCACCGCCACCGGCCGAAGGCAGCGAACAGCAGCGGATGGATCGCGCAGTGGCCGCCGTCGAACAGCTGCGCATGAGCGGCAAGCTCGACGCGCTGCTGCCGAAACCCGACCCGCCCGCCGGCCTCGCCCGCGCGGCGGTGCCGCCTCGCTCGCCGACAATCGCGCCAGCCCCCATCCCGCCTGCCCACCTGGCCGAACGCTGACGCGTGACAACAGTGCTTCGCCGCAGGCCCGGCCGCTGCGCACGCCTGCAAAGAAAAACCCCGCCGAAGCGGGGTTTTTCTTGGAGCAACGTGGTGATGCTGGACTTAGAAGTCCATACCGCCCATGCCGCCCATGCCGCCACCGCCCTGACCACCGCCGTGACCGTGGCCGTCGTCCTTCTTCGGCAGTTCGGCAATGATCGCCTCGGTGGTGATCGCCAGACCGGCGACCGACGCGGCGTGCTGCAAGGCCGTACGCGTCACCTTGGTCGGATCCAGGATGCCCATCTCGACCATGTCGCCGAACACACCGGTGGCGGCGTTGTAGCCGAAGTTGCCGGTGCCTTCCTTGACCCGGTTGACGATGACCGACGGCTCTTCGCCGGCGTTGGCAACGATCGCGCGCAGCGGCGATTCCAGCGCACGGCGGGTGATCGCGATGCCCAGATCCTGATCGGTGTTGTCACCCTTCAGGCCTTCGACCGCCTTCAGCGCGCGGATCAGCGCAACGCCGCCGCCCGGCACCACGCCCTCTTCGACGGCGGCGCGCGTGGCGTGCAGCGCGTCTTCGACGCGGGCCTTCTTTTCCTTCATCTCGATCTCGGTGCCGGCACCGACCTTGATCACCGCCACGCCACCGGCCAGCTTGGCCACGCGCTCCTGCAGCTTCTCCTTGTCGTAGTCCGAGGAGGTCTCCTCGATCTGCGCCTTCACCTGGCTGATGCGCGACTGGATCTTCTCCGCTTCGCCGGCACCGTCGATGATGGTGGTGTTTTCCTTGGTGATCACGATGCGCTTGGCGCGGCCCAGATCGGCGATCGTGGCCTTTTCCAGCGACAGCCCGACTTCCTCGGAAATCACCTGGCCGTTGGTGAGGATCGCGATGTCTTCCAGGATCGCCTTGCGGCGGTCACCGAAGCCCGGCGCCTTGACGGCGGCGACCTTGACGATGCCGCGGATGGTGTTGACCACCAGCGTGGCGAGCGCCTCGCCCTCGACTTCCTCGGCCACGATCAGCAGCGGCTTGCCGGCCTTGGCGACGGCTTCCAGCACCGGCAGCAGCTCGCGCACGTTCGACACTTTCTTGTCGTGGATCAGGATGTACGGGTCGTCCAGCTCGACCTGCTGGCTCTGCTGGTTGTTGATGAAGTACGGCGACAGGTAGCCGCGGTCGAACTGCATGCCCTCGACCACGTCCAGCTCGTTCTCCAGGCCGGAACCTTCCTCGACCGTGATCACGCCTTCCTTGCCGACCTTCTTCATCGCGGTGGCGATGATGTCGCCGATGTTGGTGTCGGAGTTGGCCGAGATCGTGCCGACCTGGGCGATTTCCTTGTCGTTCGCGGTCGGGTTGGAGAGCCGCTTCAGCTCGCCGACGGCAGCCGCAACGGCCTTGTCGATGCCGCGCTTGAGGTCCATCGGGTTCATCCCGGCGGCAACTGCCTTGAGGCCTTCCTGGATGAACGCCTGCGCCAGCACGGTGGCGGTGGTGGTGCCATCACCGGCAACGTCGGAGGTCTTGGACGCGGCTTCCTTGACGATCTGCGCGCCGAGGTTCTCGTACTTGTCGGCCAGCTCGATCTCCTTGGCGACGGAGACGCCGTCCTTGGTGATCGTGGGTGCGCCGAAGCTCTTCTCGAGCACGACATTGCGACCCTTCGGGCCGAGGGTCACCTTGACCGCGTTGGCCAGGGTGTTGACGCCCTTGAGCATGCGGGCGCGGGCGTCTTCGCCGAAACGTACTTCTTTAGCGGCCATAAAATTTTTGCCTCAAAAATTTTGAATGAGAATGGGGTTTGTCTGTAACTGGTAGCGCGAACGATCAGGGAGCGGAGCGAGCGGGTGGGCCTTTGGCCAAGCGCTCTTGTCCCGCACCCGAAGCCATCAGCCTTCCAGCACGGCCACGATGTCGTCTTCCTTCAGGAACACCAGATCTTCGCCGTCGATCTTGATTTCCTGGCCGGCGTACTTGCCGAACAGCACCGTGTCGCCGGCCTTCAGCGACATCGGGCGCACCTTGCCGTCGCTCATGATGAGGCCGGTGCCGGCGGCGACGACCTTGCCGCGGGTGGGCTTTTCAGTGGCGCTGTCGGGAATGACGATGCCGCCGGCGGAGACGCGCTCCTCTTCCAGGCGCTTGACGATGACGCGATCATGCAACGGACGCAGTGTGCTCATGGGTGGCTCCAGCTGTGAAGTGTGGTGGGACAAGGCTTTGAGGACCGGGATCGATGCTGTTGCTAGCACTCGAGGTCGACGAGTGCTAATTCTAGCCGCGCAAGCATTCCTTGCAAGAGGCATGAACCGGCCACCCGACCACTTATTGGGTGAGTACGGCCGGGTTTCAAGAGCGGCGGCGGCATCACCGTCGGCGATGCCTTCCGTCACAAGGTCGCACGCGGTGCCGCAGGCGCAACCCGCTGGGCCATAATGCCGCTCCCCCGCCGCAGGCGCGGACCACTGTTGTGACGGAATGCTGATGCGATCGAAGTTCCCTGGCCGGTTCGCCGCTGCCCTGCTGATCTTGCTGAGTCTGTCGCTGGGCGTGCGGCCGGGCTTTGCGCAGGGCACCGACACCCTGCTGCCGGTCACCCAGGCCTACCAGCTCCGCGCCGACGCCGCCACGCCGGGTCTGCTCAAGCTGCACTGGACGATTGCGCCGCACTACTACCTGTATCGCGGCCGCATGCAGTTCAGGGGCGGCGCCGGCGTGACGCTGGGCGCCGCCCAGTTGCCCGCCGGCGACAAGCACCACGACGAATACCTTGGCGAGGTGGAGACGTACCACAACGCGGTCGACGCCACGCTGCCCTACACCGTGGCCGCCGGCACCCGCCGGCTGCAGCTGAGCGTGCAGTACCAGGGCTGCCACGAGGTGGATCCGAAGATCTGCTACCCGCCGCACACCGAGCAGCTGGACCTGCCGCTGCCGGCGGGCGCGCCGCCCAACGTGCCCGCGATGGCCGCACCGGCGCGCAGTGCTGGCGCGCTCGGCGCCGCGCTGAGCGCGCTGGGTCAGCCGGCCGGCGACCATCCGGCGGCACTGCCGCCGGAGCAGGCGTTCCGGCTGGACGCGCTGGCCAGCGCGCCGCATCGGCTGCTGCTGCGCTGGACGATGCCCAAGGGTTACTACGTGTATCGCGACAAGATCACGCTGCAGTTGCAGGACGCCGCCGGGCTGACGCTGCAGCCGCAGTGGCCGCCGGGCGTGGTGCATCACGACGGCCAGTACGGCGACGTCACCGTGTATTTCGACCAGCTCGAACTGCCGGTGACGGTGGTGGGCGATCTGGCCGGCCGCCGCCAGCTGACCGTGCTGGCGAGCTTCCTGGGCTGCCAGAACGGCGGCGTGTGCTATCCGCTGATGCATCGCACGCTGACGATCCCGCTGGACGGCAGCAGCGCGTCCGCCGCCCTGCCGGCCGTGCCAACGTCGCCTGCCGGCAGCGCCCCGGCGCCGCTGCAGGTGAGCCTGTTCGCCGCCCTGCTGCTGGCGCTGGGCGGCGGCCTGATTCTCAACCTGATGCCGTGCGTGCTGCCGGTGCTTTCGATCAAGGCGGTCAGCGTGCTGGAAAGCGGCGACAGCCAGGCGGCCGCGCGCCGGCACGCAATGTTCTACACCGCCGGCGTGCTGACCAGCTTCGCTGCGCTGGGGCTGGCCATCCTCGTCCTGCGCGCGGCCGGCCACGCGTTGGGCTGGGGTACCCAGCTGCAGCAGCCGCTGGTGGTCGGCGTGCTGGCCCTGGTGATGCTGGCGGTGGGGCTGTCGATGTCCGGCGTAGTGCAGTTCGGCGCGTCGCTGGGCAACACCGGTGCCGGGCTGGCGTCCCGCGCCGGGCCAGTCGGCGATTTCTTCACCGGGGTGCTGGCGGTCGTGGTGGCCAGCCCGTGCACCGCGCCCTTCATGGGCAGCGCGTTGGCCTATGCGTTTGCCGCGCCGATGCTGTCGGCGCTGCTGGTCTTTCTGGCGCTGGGCGTCGGACTGGCATTGCCGTTTCTGCTGGTAGGCTTCGTGCCCGCGCTGGCGCGCCTGCTGCCGCGGCCGGGCCGCTGGATGGAGACGTTGAAGCAGGTGCTGGCGTTCCCGATGTATCTCACCGCGGCGTGGCTGGCGTGGGTGCTGGCCAACCAGCGCGGCGCCGACGCGGTGGGCCTGCTGCTGGTGGCCGCGGTGCTGCTGGCGATGACGCTGTGGTGGTTCGAGCGCAGCCGCCAGCGCGGTCCGCCCAGCCGCGCCGCAGTGCTGGTGCTGGCGCTGCTGACGCTGCTGCCGGTCTATCTGCTGGCCCAGGTGCCGAGGCCGCAGCGCGACGCGGTCAGCGTGGCAGGGGTGGTCGCCTACAGTCCGCAGAGGCTGGCCGAGCTGCGCGCCGCCGATGTCCCGGTGTTTGTCGACATCGGCGCCGACTGGTGCGTTACCTGCAAGGCCAACGAGCACACCGTGCTGGACACGTCGGCGTTTCGCGAGCTGCTCAAGCGCACCGGCGCGGTCTACATGAAAGGCGACTGGACCAACGTCGACCCGACCATCAGCGCGTTCCTGCAGGAATACCACACGCCCGGCGTGCCGCTGTACGTGGTGTTTCCGAAACACAACGGCCCCGGCCGGCGGCTGTCCACCGTACTGACCGCCTCGCTGGTCGAAAAAGCCCTCACCGCGGCGGCGCACTAGCCCATGACCCGCAGCAACTGGCTGATCCTCGCGCTGGCGGTGCTGGCTGCCACCGCCGGCGGCTATGTGGAACGCCGCCAGCATCAGTCGCCGGAGGACTCCGCGTTGCCTGGCCAGCCGCTGCCCGCCATTCGCCTGCCCGATCCCGACGGCCGCATGCATTGGCTGAGCGACTACCGCGGCCGCCGCGTGCTGCTGAATTTCTGGGCCAGCTGGTGCGGCCCGTGCCTCGATGAAATGCCCGCACTCAGCCGGGCGCAGGCGCGCTTCGGCGGCTCCGGTTCGGCGCCGATCATCGTCGGCATCGCGATGGACGAGCCGGCCCGCGTGCGCGCGTTCGTGACCGCCCACCCGCCAGGTTATCCGGTGCTGCTCGGCCAGCTCGCCGCGCCGAGCACCTCGCTGCGGCTCGGCGATGTGCGCGAGGTGCTGCCCTACAGCGTGCTGGTCGATGCCGACGGACGCATCCTGGCGACCCACACCGGCGTCCTCAGCGCGGCGCAGATCGCGCAGTGGCTGGCGCCTCGCAGCACGCCCTGAGCGCGGCGCTGGCATACGCCGCCGCACGGAATTTCGACACTTCTCCGCCAAACATCGCCGATCTGCGCTGAACTGGACAACATTCCCGGCTGCGTGCACACTGCGCCGGATTTCCGGGATCACCGGAGAGATGCGGGGTGCGGCATGGCGAAGATCCTGGTCCTGCACGGGCCCAACCTCAATCTGCTGGGCGCGCGCGAGCCGGACATCTACGGCCGGCAGACGCTGGCCGAGATCAACCAGCAACTGGCCACGCAGGCGCAGGCCGCCGGGCACGAGTTGGGCTGGTTCCAGTCCAACGCCGAGCACGAGCTGATCGGGCGGATCCAGCAGGCGCGTGACGACCTCACCGCGATCATCCTGTTCAACCCCGGCGCGTTCACCCATACCAGCATCGCGCTGCGCGACGCGCTGGCGGCGGTGGCGATCCCGTTCATCGAGGTGCACCTTTCCAACGTGCACGCGCGCGAGCCGTTTCGTCGGCACTCCTACCTGTCCGACATCGCCATCGGCGTGATCTGCGGCTTCGGCGGCGACAGCTACCGGCTGGCGCTGGACGCGGCCACCCGCCGGCTGCACACCGCCACGAACGCGGCGCCCTGAGCGGCAACCCTTCCCATCCCGGCCACCACCCGGTGGCATGACTGACCAAAGGCTGATCCGATGGATTTGCGCAAAATCAAGAAACTGATCGACCTGCTGGAGGAATCCAACCTCGCCGAGCTGGAAATCAAGGAGGGCGAGGAAGTGGTGCGCCTGTCGCGCGTGCCCCGCAGCACTGCGCCGGCGGCGCCCGCGCCCGCCGCGGCGGTGGCTGCCGCGCCGGTGGCGGCTCCGGCACCTGCCACAGCCGTCGTCAGCGAGACACCCGCCGCCGATGCGTTGCCCGCCGGCCATGTGGTGAAGGCGCCGATGGTCGGCACCTTCTACGCGTCGGCCACGCCGGGCACGCCCGCCTTCGTCAAGCTCGGCCAGCAGGTGCAGGCCGGCGAGACGCTGGGCATCATCGAAGCGATGAAAATGTTCAACCAGATCGAGGCCGACGTGGCCGGCACGGTGCAGGCCATCCTGGTCGAGAATGGCCAGCCGGTGGAATTCGACGAACCCATGTTCGTGATCGGCTGAGTGACGTGCCCATGCTAGAAAAAGTCGTCATCGCCAATCGTGGCGAAATCGCCCTGCGCGTGCTGCGCGCCTGCCACAGTCTGGGTATCAAGACGGTGGCGGTGCACTCCACCGTGGACCGCAACCTGAAACACGTCGGCCTCGCTGACGAGTCGGTGTGCATCGGCCCGGGGCCGTCGGCGGACAGCTACCTCAACATCCCTCGCATCATCGCGGCGGCCGAGATCACCGACGCGCAGGCGATCCATCCCGGCTACGGCTTTCTGTCCGAGCGCGCGGATTTCGCCGAGCAGGTGGAGCAGTCCGGCTTCATCTTCATCGGCCCCACCCCCGCGGTGATCCGCCTGATGGGTGACAAGGTGGAGGCGATCCGCGCGATGAAGGCCGCCGGCGTGCCTTGCGTGCCCGGCTCCGGCGGCCCGCTGGATGACGACGTGGACGCCAGCCTGCGGATCGCCCGCGAGATCGGCTACCCGGTGATCATCAAGGCCTCCGGCGGCGGCGGCGGCCGCGGCATGCGCGTGGTGCGCACCGAGGCGCACCTGGGCAATGCGATCACCATGACCAAGGCCGAGGCCAAGGCCGCGTTCGGCAACGAGCAGGTCTACATGGAGAAGTTCCTGGAGAATCCGCGCCACGTGGAAATCCAGGTGCTGGCCGACGGTCAGGGCAACGCGATCCATCTGGGCGAGCGCGACTGCTCGATGCAGCGCCGCCATCAGAAAGTGGTGGAAGAGGCGCCCGCGCCAGGCATCACGCCGGAGCAGCGCGCGCAGATCGGCAAGGTCTGCGTCGATGCGTGCCTGCGCATCGGCTATCGCGGCGCCGGCACGTTCGAGTTCCTGTTCGAGAACGGCCATTTCTACTTCATCGAGATGAACACGCGCATCCAGGTCGAGCATCCGGTGACCGAGCTGATCACCGGCGTCGACCTGGTGCGCGAGCAGCTGCTGATCGCCGGCGGCGAGCGGCTGTCGATCCGGCAGGACGACATCCAGATCAACGGCCACGCGATCGAGTGCCGCATCAACGCCGAGGACCCGGACACCTTCATGCCCTCGCCCGGCACGGTGAAGCGCTTCGAGGCGCCTGGCGGCCCCGGCGTGCGCGTCGATACGCACCTTTACGACGGCTACCGGATCCCGCCGAACTACGACTCGATGATCGGCAAGCTGATCGTGCACGGACCCGACCGCGCCACCGCGATCGCCCGCATGCGGCTGGCGCTGGCCGAGACGGTGATCGAAGGCGTCAAGTGCAACATCCCGCTGCAGCAGCGGATCATGGCCGACGCCGGCTTCCAGCACGGCGGCCAGAACATCCACTATCTGGAAAAGCGGATGGCGGAGCAGAAGGAACACCCGGCCGCGGGCGTCTGACCACCCGTAGGAACGCACCCTGTGCGCGAAATGCTTTTCCGCACGACCGCCAAAGAGCATTCGCGCACAGGGTGCGCTCCTGCAGCTACCGATTGTACTTATGCCTTTTCTCGAACTCTCCCTCGTCATCCGCATCGAGCAGCAGCCCCGCGTGGAGGCTGCGCTGGAGGATCTCGGCGCGCTGTCGATCACGCTGCGCGATGCCGACGCGGAGACGCCCGACGAGCAGGCGATCTTCGAGCCGGGCGTGGGCGAGCTGCCGCTGTGGCCGACGATCACGCTGAATGCGCTGTTCGATGAGCACACCGACCGGCGCGGCCTCGCCGAGGCGCTGGGCGAGCTGCTGCCGTGGCTGGAGCCCGCGCAGCTGCAGTTCCGCGACGTCGCCGACCAGGACTGGGTGCGCGCGTGGATGGACCAGTATCAGCCGATGCCGTTCGGCCGGCGACTGTGGATCTATCCGTGGAATATCGAGCCGCCGCAGGATCCCGACCTGGTCGTTGTCAGGCTCGACCCCGGCCTCGCCTTCGGCAGCGGCACGCACCCGACCACTGCACTGTGCCTGGAGTGGCTGGACGGGCTCGATCTGGCCGGCAGGACGCTGACCGACTTCGGCTGCGGCTCCGGCATCCTGGCGATCGCCGCGCTGAAGCTGGGCGCGGCGCAGGCCGTCGGCATCGACAACGACCCGCAGGCGCTCACCGCATCGGCCGACAACGCCGAACGCAACGGCGTGGCCGAGCGACTCGCGCTGTATCTGCCGGAGGATTTCGCCGGCGCGGCCGCTCCTGCGCATCCTGCGCCCGCGGCACTCGCACCTCCTTGTGCATCGGCTGCTCCTGCGCATCCTGCGCCCGCGGCACTCGCACCTCCTTGTGCATCGGCTGCTCCTGCGCATCCTGCGCCCGCGGCACTCGCACCTCCTTGTGCATCGCCCGCCGACGTGTTCGTCGCCAACATCCTCGCCGGTCCGCTCGGCGAACTGGCACCCACCTTCGCCGCGTGCGCCAAACCGGGCGCGCCGTTCGCGATCTCCGGCATCCTGGCGGGCCAGCAGGACGAGCTGCTGCTGCGCTACGCCGAATGGTTCGACGAACTGCAGGTGGCCAGCCGCGAGGACTGGGTGCGGATCAGCGGCCGCCGCCGCACCTGACGACGCGACGCGCATGGATGCGCCAGTGCCGCGGGCGCAGGATGCGCTGGAGCGGCCGACGCGCATGGATGCGCCAGTGCCGCGAGCGCATGGATGCGCTGGAGCGGCCGACGCGCCAGTCGCCTCGCCGCAGCCTGCTAAGCTTGCCCGATAGCGATCAAAGCGGCCTGCATGTATACCCAATGCCCCGAATGCCTGTCGGTCTTTTCGCTGGATGCGCATACTCTCGCGCAGGCCCACGGCCATGTGATCTGCGGCCACTGCGGGGCCAGTTTCGACAGCATCGCCACGCTCACCGCGCAGCTGCCGCCGGAGCCGTTCCGCGAGCTGCCGGTGAACGAGCCCGCGTTCGAGCCGCCATGCATCGATC
>JAJXTX010000027.1:13871-18700 GCA_021783385.1 Pseudomonadota bacterium | reverse complement strand
GGTGGATTCCCTTTCACGAAGTACGGCATTCATGTCCCATCCCCCAGCAGTTTGGTCAATCGCCGCAGCACCGGCTCGGCGGGCAATTCAAGTTCGCGGGCCTGCCGCGCCAGATCAAGCAGCTGCGGCTCCAGCAGCGCCAGACGGCGGCTTTCGGTCTGGCTCGACTTGCGCGTGCTGGCCACCACCATGCCCTTGCCGCGCTGGCGCTCCAGCAGCCCCTCCGCCTCGGCCAGGCCATAGGCGCGCGACACCGTCATCGGGTTGATCGCGTGGAAGCCGGCCACCTCGCGCACCGACGGCAGCGCGTCGCCCGCCGCCAGCTGGCCACCTGCGATCAAGCGGCGCAGCTGCGCCACGATCTGGCGGTAGATCGGCTCCGCGGAAGCGGGTTGGACGGTGAGCAGCGAGGCATCCATGTGTATCAATACAATAATACACTTTGGTGGTTGTCAAGCGTGGCTTTTGACACTAACGACGTGACGGTCAAGGTCACCCTCACCTGCAAACGGCGCGGATACCTGTCCTTCGACTTCGCTACGCTCAGGACGAACAGTGGAAGTAATGCACTCCGGGCCGGATCCGGAGCGCCTCGCGTTCCGCCGCCTCATCTCCCGGATTGACCCACTCCAGACCGGACGCGGGCCGGGCATAGGCCAGGCAAGGCGGGGGTTCCACGGACAGTGAGCGTCACGTACCGCTGTTCAGAAACGGCAGCCATCAAGTTCCACGCTTTCGGCGGGAATTCGGATTGCCCGCGAATGGGGCCGCTTGCATCGGCTCTCGTTCGCCCATCAGCGGCTGCACACCTGCGCCGCTGCCAGCACTGCGCAAGCAACGCCCAAGCGCCCCGCCTGACCTTGCGCTGACCACCGCCGACATTCTTTATTGAGCCGGCGGCCTTGCATTGGTTAAGCTCATCGGGATTTTCCGCCTGTTGCGCAGGCTCACCAGGGAACTTTTTTGAGCGCCTCCGCAGCAAACCACGACCGTCGCCATCCGCTGCTCACCGCCATCGTGCTGGCACTGGTGGTGGCGGCGATGAACATCGGGCTGTGGTGGTGGGGCAACCTGCCGCACGGGCCGGAGGACTGGCACGGCAAGATCCACGGTTTCGCGCTGTCGGTGTTCCAGCGCTACCAGAGCCCGCTGAAAGGCGATTTCCCCAGCGACGAGCAGATCGACGGCGACCTCAAGCTGATCAGCCATTACACCTCGCGTGTGCGCACCTACTCGATGCTGCAGAACCCGCAGCTGCCGCGGCTGGCCGAGCAGGACGGCCTGAAGGTGATGGCCGGTGCGTGGATCGACCGCCGGCTGGACAACAACGAGAAGGAGATCGCGGCGCTGATCGCCCAGGCGCGGCGCTACCCCGGCACGATCAACCGGGTGATCGTGGGCAACGAGGTGCTGCTGCGCGGTGACATCACCCCCGACCAGCTGATGGCCTATCTGGACCGGGTGCGCGCGGCGCTGCACCAGCCGGTGTCCACCGCCGAGCCGTGGCACATCTGGGAGAAGTATCCCGAGCTGGTGCAGCACGTCGACTTCATCACCGTGCACCTGTTTCCGTACTGGAACGGGATCGACCGCCAGTACGCGATCGCCGACGCGCTGGCGCGCTATCACCACCTGCAACTGCTCTATCCGCACAAGCCGATCGTGGTCGGCGAAATCGGCTGGCCGTCCAACGGCGACCGCTTCAAGTACGCCACGCCGTCGGTGTCGAACGAGGCGATCTTCCTGCGCCAGTGGCTCAACGTGGCCAAACGCGACCACATCGACTACTACCTGATGGAAGCGTTCGACCAGCCGTGGAAGGAAAGCCTCGGCGAAGGCCGCACCGGCGCGTACTGGGGCATGTTCAACGCCGACCGCCAGCTGAAGTTTCCGTTCACCGGGCCGGTCACCGAGGACACCGCGTGGCCGTGGAAGGCGCTGGCGGCGAGCCTGCTGGCGCTGATCCCGATGATCCTGTTCGCGCGCCGCTTCAGCCGCTTCAAGCTGACCGGGCGGTTCTTCTTCGCAGCGCTGATCCAGCTCGCCTGCGCGCTGATCACCTGGTCGGCCACGCTGCCGTTCAACTTCTACCTGAGCTGGGTCGACTGGACCATGCTGGTGCTGCTGTTCCCGGCACAGATCGCGATCCTGGCGATCCTGCTGATCAACGGCTTCGAGTTCACCGAGGTGCTGTGGCGGCCGCAGTGGATGCGCCATGCCGGCCTGCTGCGGCCGGACCGGCCGGAGAAGCAGCCGTTCGTGTCGATCCATCTGGCCTGCTACAACGAGCCGCCGGAGATGGTCTTCGTCACGCTCGATTCGCTGGCCGCGCTCGACTACGCCAACTTCGAAGTGCTGGTGATCGACAACAACACGAAGAACCCGGACGTGTGGAAGCCGGTGCAGGCGTACTGCGAAAAGCTCGGCAAGCGCTTCCGCTTCTTCCATCTGGAACCGTGGCCGGGCTTCAAGGCCGGCGCGCTGAACTTCGGCCTGAAGGAAACCGACCCGGCCGCCGATGTGGTGGCGGTGATCGACGCCGACTACGAGGTGCGCAGCGACTGGCTGGCCGCGCTCACCGGCCACTTCCACGACCCCAGGGTAGCGGTGGTGCAGTGCCCGCAGGCGCACCGCGAGTTCGAGCACAACACCTTCCGCCGCATGACCGCGTGGGAGTACGACGGCTTCTTCCGCATCGGCATGCACCATCGCAACGAGCGCAACGCGATCATCCAGCACGGCACCATGACGATGGTGCGGCGCTCGGCGCTGGAAGGCACCGGCGGCTGGTCCGAGTGGACCATCTGCGAGGATGCCGAGCTGGGCCTGCGCCTGATGCACGCCGGCTACGAACTGGTCTACGTCGACGAGCTGATGGGCAAGGGCCTGACGCCGGCCGACTTCAAGGCGTACAAGAGCCAGCGCTACCGCTGGGCGTTCGGCGCGATGCAGATCCTCAAGGGCCGCTGGAGCTGGATGGTCAAGCCCGGCCCGCTCAGCGCCGGCCAGCGCTTCCACTTCCTGACCGGCTGGTTCAGCTGGTTCGCCGACGCGCTGCACCTGATCTTCACCCTGATGGCGATCTTCTGGACCGCCGGCATGGTGGCGTTCCCGCAGCTGTTCAGCCTGCCGATGCAGCTGTTCCTGATTCCGGTGATCGGCTTCTTCTTCGCCAAGGCGATCTTCGGCATCGTGCTGTACCGCGCGCGCGTGCCGTGCAGCTGGCGCGACACGCTGATGGCCTCGCTCGCCAGCATGGGCCTCAGCCACGCGATCGCCCGCGGCATCCTGCACGGCCTCACGCGCCAGAAGACCTCGTTCGTGGTCACCGCCAAGAGCCGCCGGCTGGGCGAGTCGGGCTTCGCCGCGTTCGCGCCGGTGCGCGAGGAGCTGCTGATGGCGATCGCGCTGGGGCTGTGCATCTTCGGCATGGCCGAAGGCTTCGGCACCCGCTACATCGAAGGCACGCTGTGGATCATCATCCTGGCCGCGCAGTCGATCCCCTACGTCTCGGCGATCATCGGCGCGTGGATCGCGCACAAGGCGGGCGACAAGGCCGGTTGATGGCGCCCAGGCGCCATCAACCAATCGCCCACGAAAGCCCTAGCTCTGGTGGCGCTGCAGAAAGTCATGGGCGATAGCCCATTGGTCATGCCCACAAGCCGGGGCCGACGGACTATCGTGGGCGTTCGATTTCCTGGAGCAAACCCATGCAGCGCACACGATGGATACTGGCCGCGGCGATCGCGGTGACAGTTTGCGGTTCAACCGCCTGGGCGGCACAGCCTACCCCGCCGCTGCTGGGCCTGGACCTGGCCGGCATCGACCATGCCGTGCGACCGGGCGACAACTTTTACGACTACGCCAACGGCAACTGGATGAAAACCGCCACCATCCCGGCGGACCGTTCCAGCACCGGTACCTTCCTCAAGGTGTATCAGCAGGCGGAGAAGGACACCGCCGCGCTGATCCGCCACGCCGGCGCCGGCCATCCGGCCCCCGGCAGCAACGCCGGCAAGATCGCCGATTACTACGCGGCCTGGATGGACACCGCGGCGATCGAGCAGCACGGCCTCACCCCGCTGCGGCCGCAGCTGCGGCAGATCGACGCGATCGCCACGCGCCAGGATCTGGCCCGCGTGCTGGGCGACGGCCTGCGCGCCGACGTCGACCCGATCAACGCCACCCACTTCCACACGCAGAACCTGTTCGGCCTGTTCGTGACGCAGGGGCTGGAAGACCCCTCGCGCAACATTGCCTACCTTCTGCAGGGCGGCCTCGGCATGCCCAGCCGCGACTACTACCTGTCGACCGACCCGCACATGGTGGCGGCGCGCGCGAAGTACCTCACCTACGTCACCGCCTTGCTGAAGCAGGCCGGCATCGCCGACGCCGGCGGCGAGGCGAAGACCATCCTCGCGCTGGAAACGAAGATCGCCCGCGCGCAGGAAAGCCTGGTCGAGAGCCAGGACATCCACAAGGCGAACAACCTGTGGCGCATGGCCGACTTCGCGCAGAAGGCGCCGGGGCTGGACTGGGCGACCTACTTCAAGGCCGCCGGCCTCGCCGACCAGGCGCAGATCGACGTGTGGCAACCCAGCGCCACCACCGGTCTGTCCGCGCTGGTGGCAAGCGAGCCGCTGGCCGCGTGGAAGGACCTGCTCACCTTCCATGCCCTCAACGCCGCCGCGCCGCTGCTGCCCAAGGCCTACGCCGAGCTCAGCTTCGACTTCTACGGCCGCACCCTGCAGGGCACGCCGCAGCAGCAGCCGCGCTGGAAGCTGGCGGTGGCCGCCACCAACGTCGACCTCGGTGACGCGGTGGGCCAG
>JAJXTX010000027.1:0-13771 GCA_021783385.1 Pseudomonadota bacterium | reverse complement strand
CAAGGCCTACGCCGAGCTCAGCTTCGACTTCTACGGCCGCACCCTGCAGGGCACGCCGCAGCAGCAGCCGCGCTGGAAGCTGGCGGTGGCCGCCACCAACGTCGACCTCGGTGACGCGGTGGGCCAGTTGTACGTGCAGCGCTACTTCCCGGCCGCGTCCAAGGCGGCGGTGCAGCAGCTGGTGAGCAACCTGATCGCCGCCTTCCACCAGCGCCTCAACACGCTGAGCTGGATGACCCCGGCCACCCGCACCAAGGCGGAAGCCAAGCTCGACACGCTGAAGGTCGGCGTGGGCTATCCCGAAACCTGGCGCAACTACGCCACGCTCGCCATCCACCACGACGACCCGCTGGGCAACCACCAGCGCGCGCTGAAGTTCGAGTACCAGCACCAGCTGGCCAAGCTGCATCAGCCGGTCGACCGCGGCGAGTGGTGGATGACGCCGCAGACCGTCAACGCGGTGAACCTGCCACTGCAGAACGCACTGAACTTCCCCGCCGCGATCCTGCAGCCGCCGTTCTTCAACCCCAAGGCCGACGCCGCCGCCAACTACGGCGCCATCGGCGCGATCATCGGCCACGAGATCAGCCACAGCTTCGACAACCTGGGCGCCGACTTCGACGCGCAGGGCAAGCTGGAAAACTGGTGGACGCCGGCCGACCTCAAGCACTTCGAGGCCGCCGGCCAGCAGCTTGTGCAGCAATACGACCAGTACCAGCCGCTGCCCGGTCTGCACGTCAACGGCCAGCAGACGCTGGGCGAGAACATCGCCGACGTGTCGGGCCTCACCATCGCCTATATCGCGTACCACAACTCGCTCGGCGGCAAGCCGGCGCCGGTGATCGACGGCCTCAGCGGCGACCAGCGCTTCTTCCTCGCCTTCGGCCAGGCCTGGCGCTCGAAGATCCGCGACGCCGCCCTGCGCCAGCGCCTGGCCACCGACGTGCACGCCCCGGCCAACTTCCGCGCCCTCACCGTGCGCAACCTCGACGCCTGGTATCCCGCGTTCGACGTGAAGCCCGGTCAGAAGCTGTATCTGGCGCCGGATCAGCGGGTGAAGATCTGGTAGCAGTCAAATGCTGGAAACCCAAAGGCCGCTCGCAAGAGCGGCCTTTTTCGATGCGGGGTTGGTCTGGCGGTTGGCGTGAGCGCCGAGGCCGTGGCCGTGGCCGTGGCCATCGTCGCGCCATGCCGCTCAAAGCGTGTTCCCCGCTTGCCCCGAGGGCTCACCTCCCTCGCGTGTTGCCCGACGATGTTGCGTCCATGCCGTGATTTTTTGACATCGCAGACCTGATTGCCCCGGTTCTTGCGGCTTCCTCCGTCCGATGGCGCCCGGTTACCGAACCGTATTCGGGCCGGGCCCGGTGGAGGATCCTGTGCCTGCTCCAAGTTTGTATGACCCAAAGAAGCCTCGTACCGAACTTTCTTCCGGCAGGATGTAGACGACGCCGCTGGTATGCGCAAAGGCAGGGCTGATGAACTTCCGGTAGAACACCAGCGGCACGTTGATGCAACCGTAAGAAATGCGATTGTCAGCCGAAGTCGGACTTGCCAGGCGTTCGGCACGTCGTTCCTGCGGCGTCCCCTTGACCACGGGGTGCAGTGCTATCGCATCCTTGTAGTCGACCCACAGGATCTCCTTGCCGTGCGGGTCACGACCGAGCGACGCCACAAAGCGGCCAGCTGGCGTGATGCGATCCTGTGGCCGAATAGCTGACATCCTCTCGTCACCGATCCCCTTGACCGAGCGATCGCCCCGGGCCAGGCCAAGCAAGGCGGGCGCAGCGGCTTGAAGGTGCCCGGCGGCATCGAACAGGAACACCTCGGCATTGACCTTGTCGATGATCACATAGGGCATGTGGTCGTTGTCGTGCGACGCGATCACCCAGTGCGCCAGGTTTGACACCTTCGATGACGCCGGATCCGGCCCGACACCGGCGTACGCCGTATGGCACGCAACGACCATCGCCAGTGCCACACACTGACGAAGAGCCCCGCGGGCCGGATGGCCTGTTGCACGAGTCGAACGCACCAGCGAACGAGCCGAAGTCGTGTATCGCACTCTAATTCCGTTCCGGCTTCGGCTTGTAATACGGCGCCACATAGGGAATGACCCGGCTGACTGCCGGCACTGGCGCCGGCGCCTCCACCGAGGTCATGACCAGCGGCGACGCGGGGAGCACTTCAACCAGCAGGGCAGGTGCCGTGGATAACGGGGCGACAGGCGGCGGCAGGATTCCCAGGATCGGCGCCCCCTCTGCCAACCTGGATGGAAGTGAAGGCGGGACTGCTGCGGGAGCCGGTGCCGGTGCGGGTGCGGGTGCGGGTGCGGGTGCGGGTGCGGGTGCGGGTGCTGGTGCTGGTGCGGGTGCGGGTGCTGGTGCGGGTGCGGGTGCTGGTGCTGGTGCTGGTGCTGGTGCTGGTGCTGGTGCTGGTGCTGGTGCTGGTGCTGGTGCTGGTGCCGGTGCGGGTGCCGGTGCCGGTGCCGGTGCTGCAGCGATGATCGTCCCGGTGGTGTGCGCGACCACCGGGCCGCAGCAATTCAGCGGCAATGCGTAAGCGCCCGCATTGGGCCCCGCCAACGTGTAACCGGTATACGTAATGCCCTTGTTCACGCCCACGGCGGCGGTATCGAAGTTCGCCCTGCTGCCGCTGCCGTTGACCAGGGTTACCCCCGGCGGGCTGCCTTTCAACCCGGTCAGGGTGGTCGCCGTGGTGCCGTCGAAGGTCTTGTCGCCCCCGGCGGCGAACACCAGCATGTATTCGGTCAGCGTGGCGCCCTGGGTAAGCGTGAACTTGTTGGTGTAATCCGTGGGCGCCGTGTAGGACAGCGGGTTGTAGTAGATGTTCACCGGCGCCGCGGTGACCACCGCCAGCGGCGCCAGCGACCCGAATATCACCGTGCCGCCGGCGATGCCGGGGCCGGTGCCGTCCGTATCGGCACTCAGGGTCACGCCCAGCGGCAGGCCCAGGCTACGGGTGGGATCGGCAGTGCCACGGGTCAGCGTGAGTGCGGAGAAGACATTGATGTTGTTGCCCGCACACATCAGCAGATTGCCATCCGTCACCGTGATGGCTGCGTTCTGATTGATGTTGTTACCCCCGCTCAGCTTGATACTGCCGTTGGTGGCGCTGATCGCCCCGTTGACATTGACATCGCGCCCGCAGCACACCGAGAAGCTGCCGTTGGTGGAGGTCACGGCAGCGTTGATGTTGACGTCGCGATTGGCGTTGAGCGTCAGCGTGGTCGGCGTACTGCTGGCCGTCCAGCTCACGGCATCATTGATGAAGATATCGCCATTGCCGGTACCGGTCGTACCGGTGGTGTCGATGCTGATGTTGTTGGTGACCAGCTCACCGGAGAGCGTCGCGCCGGAAATGTTGTCGCCCGGGGCGCTGCCCACCGTGAAATCCAGTGGATCGATCCGCCATTGCCCGGTCTTCCCCTGCGCGGCGGACGTGCTGACGTGCGCGCCGTCGCGGATGTTGACGTGGGCAGCGGATGTCTCCACGAAGCCACCGCCACCACCGCCCGGGGCACTGGCATCCAGCGTCCCGCCGACGTTCACGCTGCCGCTTTGCATGTCCCCCAGCAACAGGATCATGCCGTTGTGGTTCGCGATCGTCTGTGCCTGGATCACGCCGGTATTGTTGACGACGGTATCGAGCAGGTTGCCGGCCGCCTGTGCGGTCAGCAACACGCGGCCACCGTCGGCCTGAATCAAGCCGCCGTTGCTGACCAGCGCATTCACCGCGCCCTGCGACACCGACACGTTCAGCAGCCCATCACCCGCCACGTCCAAAGTGACCGCCGTACCGCTGGCGAGCACCACGCTCCCGAGCCGGGCCGACATGATGCCCTGGTTGCTGACGTGACCACCCATCAGTGCCACATAGCCGCCACTGGCTGCATCGATGCGGCCCCGGTTGACGATCGAGCCGGCGCCGGCGCCGGCAAAGGCATAGTGGCCGGCCATGAAGTCGGCGTCGGTGATGCCCATGGTGGATCCCACCAGACCACCGACGTTCACCGATGCGCCGTTGCCGAACAGGATGCCATTGGGGTTGAGCAAAAAGACGTTGCCGTTGGCGGTGAGGTTCCCCAGGATCACCGACGGATCGGCGCCCAGCACCCGGTTCAGTGCCACGGACGTGCGGCCGGGCTGCACGAACTGCACGGTATCGCCCGCACCGATGCTGAAGCTCTGCCAGTTGATAATGACGTTCGCACTGGATTGCGTGATCGTCGTGGTGGCTCCGTTGCTGCTGATGCTGGCCTGACCGGCGGTGACCACGCCGCCGGTGGGGCCGGTCGCGTGGGCTGACATGGCCAGCGCCAGCATCAGCGAGGCCGACAGTGCCCGCCTGGTGAGCGACGCCAATCCGGTGCCTCGGCCTGCGCCGGACCCGCTCCTTGAGTTGTCGCTGCGGCACATGTTGGCGGCGGCTGCGTCGCCGCGCGTGTTCTGGGTGGAGCGATCATTGCGGTTCATGGTGAATTCTCGAATGCTTTCTCAGGACCCTGTGCAAGGGCCAAATGACGATCAGAAATACTTGATCACCTGGATCCAGAAGCGCCCCGACCTGTCGGGTGCGGAAATCGCGCTTTCGCTGCCGAGCTTGTGCGCGTAATACGTCCTCACCGAGAAGTCGCCCGGATCGTCCCAGGTGAGGCCCACACCCACACTGCTCAGGGTTCGACTGTTCGGTCCGGTGTACCAGGGATGCTTGTTGATGGTGATGTGCCCGCTGTCGACGAAGCCGATCAGGTGCACCTGACCAGGCACGTGACCGGACAATCCGGCGAGCAGCAGGCGCGCCTCGAGACGGGCGAGGTAACCCTCGTCACCGAAGCCCTCGCCCTGCGGATAGGCGCGGACCCCATCCATGCCGCCAAGCACCATCTTTTCCGAGGAATCGAGGTTTTTCGACGCCAGTTGTCCGGTGATGCTGGCGTCCAGCGACACCAGGTCGGTCACCCGCTGCAGTCGCGCCACGTTGAACCACAGCTTGTCGTAAGCGCCGTTGCTGCGTGCCGTGACGGCATCCGCGGCTCGTACAGCCGGCGTCTGGATGTCGAGCGAACCGGCCGAGAGGCTCACGAAGAAGCTGGTCACGCCGCCGCCACCGAGGCGGTCCTGATGGCTTCCGTAGAGTTGCCCGGTGACCACATGCGCCGTGCGATCGCTGACCGAGTGAAACAGGTCGATATCGTCCTGGAAGGTCTTGTCCTCGTAGACGAGACCGGCGGTGAGATTGGTGTCGCGCGAGCGCAGCAGGGGATAGAAGCCATAGATGCTGGCCACCTCGGCCGAACCATGCGCGCCCAGCGCCCTGAACTGCTTGCCCAGCCTGTAGTCGAGCTTGCTGTAGGCGACGCCGGCCGTCGCCCGACCAAACTCCATCTGGTACGAGGCGCGGCCGTAGCGCAGCCCGGGGCCCGACGTCAGCACACGCAGGCTGGCGACATCGCCGCGCCCGAGTGGATCGTTGAGGTTTACCGTCGCGCCAAGGCGATATTCGCCGGTGTACGGGTTGCCTGCATTGTCCGCATCCACACTGCCGGTCAGGCGTTGACCGGGTGTGATATTGACGAGCAGGTCGGAGCTGCCGGGCGACGCCCCTGGCGCCAGTGTCGAGGACACATGCACACCGGGTACATCCGAGAGCAGCAGCAGGCGGTTTTCCAGCGGCTGGATCGTGATCGGGTCACCGCTGTTCAGGCCGCGCAGCTTGTCCTGCGCGAGCGTGCCGGAGAGGTTGCTGCTGTTGCGCAACGTGATCTTTCCATATCGGCCCTCACTGACCGCGATGTTCACGACGTTGTTGGTCACCTGCTGAGCCGGCAGATATGCGCGCGCCACGAAATAACCGTGGCGGTGGTAGAACCCGGTGATGCGCGAGGCCATCACCTGCATATCCGCCAGCGACAGCTGCGACCCGGGACGGAAGCCAGCGACGGTCACCAGCTGTGCTTCTGAAAAAACGTGCGCGCCGGTCACGTGCAACACCTTGACCAGCACCCTGACGGACTCCGAAGCCGGCGTTGCCGGTGCAGTCGCCTCCTCGATGCGGATCTTGGGCGCGGCTTGCTGCACCGCCGGGGACGGCGGGAGCTGCTGCAGTTGGCTGCCTGCACCGGGTATCTGCTGGGCAAACGCGCCCTGGCTGAGGGTCAGCAACACCAGCGGTAATATCTTGGTTTTTTTCATGATTGACTTCTTGGCGTGAGTTTGAAATGCCCACTCACAGGGACAATTCGTCGGATGCAGCCCGTACGCGGTCAGGTGCGGGGGTGAATCAAGGCGGCGGCTGTTTGGAAATGAGCGTCAGCGAACTGCGCGAACACGCCATGGAAGCGGCCGTGACGCGCAAGCCGATGACATGCGAACAAGCGCCGTGATATCGGAGGGAAGCCTTTACCGGGCTCATGGGCGCACTTCAGCTGCCACGCGCCTCGGCAGTCGACACTTTTCTGAAACTGCACGCCCTCACGCTCTCGCGGTTCGCATGCACAGGCGCTCGTACGCCCCGAAGAGGCGAGCTTTGTTGCGAGTCGTGAGTTTTCCCCCTTCTTGAAGCCGTCTCGTTGAGAACGGCCGCTGACAAATCTGTGTTTGCCAGTAAATCCAGCATCAGGCACATCTGGTATATGCGATGTGAAACGCTTGCCAGTTCCCCTCGCCTGGCAGGTATTTGTGACGTGCGTCACACTTCAGGAGAAATCGTGGCAACGATGGACACTCCGGCATTTGGCCGTCCAGACGTCCAAGCAAGACCCACCGGCCACGTTGAATTTTGCTCACGCCGGGCATGGCGGAGAGCGCACACAAGCAGATGAAAACGGTTTAATGCCGGGTCGAACGCGCGAGCCCATCTCGATGCCTTCGGCCACACCATCGCCTGCCTCGCCTGGCTACCAGGGCGCGCCCTTGTGGGAGTGGGTTCACCGTCTGCAACCTCGACGCCCGGGTATCGCGTGCTCGATCTGAAGCCCGGCCAGAAACCCCTTCCTGGCGCCGGATCAGCGGATGAAGATCGGGGCGTGGCTTTCATGAAAGGCGCCAACGCGAGAGCCGCCTGCAGGGCGGCCGTTTCTTGAGGCGCTGCCGGGCGGGCCCTGCAGGCGTTGCATGCAAGCCGGCGTCACGTATAACATACGTTATAACCCACTCCGGAGACCGCCATGAAGCTGAAGATCACCACCATCGGCAACTCGGCCGGCGTCATCCTGCCGCGCGAACTGCTGGCGCGGCTGCGCCTGGAAAAAGGCGACGAGCTGTTCGCGCTGGAAACTCCCGACGGCATCCGCCTGACCACCTACGACCCCACTCTGGCCAAGCAGATGGAGGTGGCCGAGGAGATCATGCGCAAGGATCGCCACGTATTGCGCAAGCTGGCGCAATAGCCCATGGCCATGATCATCTGGATCGAGAGGCCGCTCGCCATCGCCATCCACGAACGGCAACTCGCCGAACACGGCGGCGGCATCGGCGTACGCGACGACAACCTGCTGGATTCCGCGCTGGCCCGCCCGCAGCAAAGTCACGCCTATGGCGACCCGCCGCCGGACCTCGCCGACCTCGCCGCCAGCCTCGCCTTCGGTCTGGCGCACAATCATCCCTTCATCGACGGCAACAAGCGCACGGCGCACGTCTGCTACCGCGTCTTCCTCGCCCTCAACGGCGCCGACCTCGTCGCCAGCGACGAGGATAAGTACATCCGCATGATCGCCCTCGCCGAAGGCAGCCTGTCCGAAGCAGAGTTCGCCACCTGGTTACGCGAACACATCCGTCTGCGTGGCAAGAAGCAGGTCAACGAGCCCCGGGCGCGCTACGCGCGCTGATCCCATATCGGCAAACAGCTCATGTTTGAACTGGGTCCATGGCGGCAATGTCCACTAGCCTGCGCATCGCTTGATCCACGATGCTCTGCCATGAGGTTTCCGGGCATCACTGGTAAAGGTGCGCCTGAATCGCGATGAATGCCTCGCGTATCGCAGGCACCGGCCCCAGCAGGCGCTTGGCATCGTTGGTGCCTCCATAACGGATGCGCAGGAAATCGGCGATCTTGCGTGAAGCCAGTTCGTCGACCCCGTGTCTTTCGTAGGCGCCCAGCACGTACTCCAGAAAGCCGCGCATCTCGCACTGGTAACCGCCCAGTCCTTTGGCCCGGGCGGCGCCCGCGCGCTCCGTGCGGGACAGCGGTGCCAGGGTAAAGCGCACATAAGCCAGCACATCGAAGATGTCGCTGTTCGGCGCGTCGATCAGGCGGCGCATATCGTCCAGCCGCTCGGCGTCGTAGCCCAGATCGGCCAGCCGTTGCTGGAACACTTCACGCCGATCCGGATCGCTCCACACCGCGCGCAGTTCGTCTTCCGAGGCCACGAGGTTGCCCAGGTCGCCAAACAACTGCGCCATGAATTCCTGCGCGGTGATCTGCCGTCCCTCGTGCCAGTAGGTTGTCGCGGCGACGTAGCGAATCCGGCGTTCCTTGCCATCGGCCAGCTTCACCACGATTTTCGCGACCGGCTCGGGAGATTCCTTCACGCCACTACCGCGTTGCCCGGCTGACTCGCCCGTCTCGCGCCGCTCCCGGGGTTTGCCGGGCTCATCCGGCGGCAGCGGCTCACCGTCCCACGCCGCATCATTGAAGTGTTCATAGGCCTTCACGAAGTCGTAGATGGTGAAGAAGTCCTTGCCGTCGAAGGTGCGCGTGCCGCGTCCGATGATCTGCTTGAACTCGATCATCGACTTGATCGGCCGAAGCAACACGATATTGCGCACATTGCGTGCATCCACCCCGGTCGACAGCTTCTGCGAGGTGGTGAGGATCGTCGGCAGCGTCTTCTCGTTGTCCTGGAACTCGCGCAGGTGCTGTTCGCCGAGCTTGGCGTCGTCGACGGTCACCCGCTCGCAGTAATGCGGGTCGGGGTTGTCCTTGATCTGGTTGATGGCGTTGCGCACGCGCGCGGCGTGATCCTGGGTGGCACAGAACACCAGCGTCTTCTGGCGCTGGTCGATCTGGTCCATGAACTCCTGCACGCGGCTTTCCTCGCGCGCATCAATGATCAGCCTGGTATTGAAGTCGGCCTCGGTGTACTCCCGGTCCGGGTCGATCTCGCCGCCGACCACCTCGTCCTCGTCGGAGAACGTATAGGTATCGAGCGTGCTGGCCATCTGCCGCACCTTGAACGGCGTCAGGAAGCCGTCGCCAATGCCTTCCTTCAATGCATAGCTGTAGACCGGGTCGCCGAAGTAGCGGTAGGTGTCGGTGTTGGTATCGCGCTTGGGCGTGGCGGTCATGCCCAGCTGCACGGCGGGCGCAAAGTATTCGAGGATGCCGCGCCAGGTGCTTTCGTCCCGCGCCCCGCCACGATGGCATTCGTCGATTACGATGAAGTCGAAGAAATCTTCCGCGTAACCCTTGAACGTGAACTGCGGTTCTTCACCCGCATCATCACCGGTCATGAAGGTCTGGAAGATGGTGAAGAACACATTCGCGTTCTTCGGAATCTTGCCCTGCTTGCGGATCTCGTCCGGGCTGATGCGGCATAGCGCATCCGCTGGAAATGCACTGAACGCGTTGTAGGCCTGATCGGCGAGGATATTGCGGTCGGCCAGAAACAGGATGCGCGGCCGGCGCACCCGGCCTTCATTCGAGGTGTCGCGGCTGAGGTTCCACTGCGCATGGAACAGCTTCCAAGCAATCTGGAACGCGATCGAGGTCTTGCCGGTACCGGTCGCCAGCGTCAGCAGGATGCGCTGCTCGCCCCTGGCGATAGCCTCCAGCACGGCGGTGATCGCGTTGTGCTGGTAGTAGCGCGGCTGCCACTTGCCGCCATCCGTCTCGAACGGCACCGCGCCGAAGCGGTCGCGCCAGTCGTTGCCCTCGGGGAAGCAGCGTTGCCATAGCTCGTGCGGCGTCGGAAACGGCAGGGCGATGTCGCTCTCCGCTCCGCTCTGCATGTCGATGCCGTACCAACCCAGCCCGTTGGTCGCATAGGCGAAGCGCGCCTTGAGGCGGCCGGCATAATCCTTGGCCTGGCCCACGCCCGCCGTGTGTCCGAGGCCTGCACGCTTGGCTTCGATCACCGCCAGCTTGCGATCGCGATAGCTCAGCACGTAATCCGCCGACAGCGGATTGGCCCGCCCGCCACCGCCGGTGATGCGGCCGGGGCAGATCAGCTCGCGATGCACCTTCGAGCCCTCGACCACGCCCCAGCCGGCATCGCGCAGGATCGGGTCGATGCGATTGGCGCGGGTATCCGCCTCGGTTTCAGTCATGTCGGTCCGGAGGATTCAGTCAGCAGCAACGTAGCGGCCCGGTGCATCCTGCAAGGTCAACGGCTCCCACGGATTGATCAACAACACCCCGGTCGGCGCGAAATCCCCCGTATTGCGTGTAACCACCGTCATTCCATGCACCAGCGCGGTGGCGGCAATCAGTGCATCGCGCTCGGGGCGCGGATCGGGCGCATGCAGCCTGGCACAATACCGTGCCACCGCCTCGTCCACCGCCAGCACGCGCCCTGAAAATTCGGGCAATACACGACGCTCCAACCAGGCTCGCAACACAGCACCCTGCACCGCATCGCGCCGCTCCATGCGCAACACGCCGATCTCCAGCTCCATCAGCGTCATCGCGGAAATGAAGCAGGTCGCCGGGTCCACCTGCAATTGCCAGGCAGCCACGTGGGCATCGGCTCTACCCTCTTCCACTTTTCGAATTTCCGAAACGACGTTGGTGTCGAGCAGATACATGCATCAAGCCCCACTCAATCGAAATCGGGAATGCGCAACGTGATGTCCAGCCTGGGCGGATCGAACTCGATGCTCTCCATCCCCGGCATGCTCAGCGCCTCAGCCAGAGTGCGTCGCTTGCCCGTCAGGCGCTGGTATTCCGCGATGCTCAACAACACATGCGCCGGATGGCCGCGGTCGGTGATGAACACCGGCCCTTGCAACGCGGCGCGTTTGGCGCGGCCCAGATCCTGGTTGAGTTCGCGGCTGGAAAGCGTGGTTATGGTCATGGGAATCTCCCGTGTACACGGATGTGGCAACGTTACTACAATGCAACCAGGCGGGCAATCTGGCGCGGATCAGGGCCGTATCAGCCAGCAAACCCGGTTTCACGCTGCGCCCTTCACGGCCAGTACAAACACGGTGTCGAATTCGGCCATATAGCGGTACAGCGCCAGATAACCGTGGGAATCGCGGCCGATCACCAACTCGCGTTTGTCGTCGCACGTGGGAAAAAGCGTTGCGTCCTGCTGCGGAGGGCGCGTTACTTCTCTTGAATCGCCACGCACACGTCGGGAACGTGCGCGAACAGCGCAGCTGGCCCGAACGGCGCAGGGCAGGATGTCCGGAGTAAGAGAAGTAACCAAGAGAAGGCGACCCTCCTCGGCGCTTGTCGGGCTGTGCCCGCCAAGTCCGTGAGCCGTGGCCGGGCTTTTCGACATCGTGTCGACTCCCCTGCGGGCCTGTCTTCCACGTCTCACCACCTCACAAGAGAGTGGAGATCAAGATCAAGATCAGCAGCAACAGCAACTGCAACACCATGTGTTAGCGTAGCTAACAACATGACCCCCGCCTCTTGGTTCCCCGGAACCTACGCGGGGGTTCTTATTGCCCGCTTTCCAGCAGCCCCAATCCACGTGGCAAGGCACTACAATCGGGCACATGCAACCGGCCAATACCCTTCGCTTCGGGTTGAACGACCGCATCCAGGATGCTGAGGTCGGGCCTGCGCACGTCCCGTTGGCGTTGCTGGCGCAGTTCCAGAAGGACGTCGGCGAATTTCTTGCCGGGTCGGGAAAAGACATCGACCCCAATCAGGTGATGATCGCCATCACGGAAGGATCGCTTGCCTTGGTTGCCAGCGGTCTGCTGGCAGCGACCGGCCTCTGGACCGACGTGGCACAACTTGATCATCCCGCCACCTTGGGCCAGATCGACCCCAAGCGTGCAGCCGTCGTCGAGCGCTGGCAGGCGGCGGCACGCAAAAATCCCCATCGCCGCTACACGTTGGCCGACCAGAACGGCGCAACCTTCGTTCGCGTGGACGCCGAATCCGACTACCGGGACCAGACCGCCGCTGTCTGGGTGGCCGTCAAGAAATACCTGCATGGTCAGATCACCGACCTGGGTGGCGCCAGCAAAGCCAACGTCCACCTGAAACTGGACAACGGCAAGGCGCTGACCATCGCCAGCAGCCAGCAACTGCTGGCCGACGAGGAACGAAATCGCCTGTACAAACCCGCCGTGCTGAGGATTTCCGCCGAGGAAAATTTCAACACCGGCGAATTGCGCAACCTGACCTTGATCGGCTTCGAGGATCGCCAGAACACCTGGGACGAGACCGCATTCGAAGACATGGTGCGCAAGGGAACACAGGCGTGGGCCGATGTATCCGATGACTGGCTGGAAAACCTGCGGAACAGCCAGGAATGAGCGTATCCGTACTGCTGGACACCAGCTACCTGATCTCGCTGGTCAACGCGCATCGGTCCCATCACGCCACGGCCGCGGAGTATTACCGCCATCTCATGAAGAGCGACATGCCGATGTACTTCTCGGCGGTCGTGGCTGCAGAGTTCGGCATCCGGCAACCCATCACCGAATTGCCACTCAACAACTTCCGCCTTCTCGATTTCAACGTGGCGCATGGACAAATAGCCGCCAACTTCTGGAACGTGCTTGGCCAGCGTGATGAAGGGGATGCCCGTGCGGTGGTGCGCGATGATGTGAAGCTGCTGGCTCAGGCCAGCCACGAAGACATCGCTTTCATCCTGACCGAAGATGCTTCCACACTGCACAAGTACTGTGAACGCCTGCGTTCAAGTGGTCATCTGCAAACCCGCGCCATCACGCTGAAGAACGGCTTCGATGCCAGCGCACTGCGCGACGATCGGCAGATCGACTGGGTTAGTGACTCCCCTGCCGATCCCGCCACATAAGCGCCCTCGTAACGGCAAGCGGATCTGGTCGGAGCGCAGCGTTACGGCAGCAGCCAGAAAACGTATCGGTGCAGCAGTATTGAAGGGATGCCGGCGCCAGCGATCAGTCGGCCGGGGTGAGGCCGTTGTCCGTGCACCATTCGCGCAGCGCCTGGCGGGTCTGCTCCGCCTCCCACTGATGCCAGGCGTCGAGGCTCTGGTGGCGCTCCAGCAGATCCTTGAAGCGGGCATAGGCGCCGCGGTGCGAGAACATCGCGCAAACCTGTTCGTAGCATGCCGGCAGCTGCGTGCGGGCGAACTCCAGCGCCAGCGGCTTGCCCAGCCCGAATTCGCGCTTGTCCGGCAACGGCACATAGCGCTCCGCGTCATCGATATCCACCGGCAACGGTTCGACATCGTCGGTGTCGCCGCCGTGCCACAACACGGCGCCCGTTTCCCGGCATACCCAGGCGGCGGTGTCAAAGCCGCTCCCCGCATCCACGAACAACAGGGCGTCTTCGAGGTCACCCAGCTTGACGGGGGTTTGCTTGCTCATGGCAAGTTCGAATAACCCGGCTTTTTGCAGGAGGGATTGGCGGAGGTTGGCGAGGTCGGCGAGCTTTTGGTCGTAGAGGATTTCGAGACGTTCGGTCTTTTCGAGCAGAGTGTCCAACATCGCTACAACGCGTTGTTGTTGCGCTGCCTTAGGGAACGTCTGAACAAGCTCTCATCGAATAGCCATCCAGACGTCCGGCAAGCTTGCATGACGATTACTCGTGAAAAATCTCGCCCAACCGGCTTGCATGCCGACGTACACGGCGCTTTTGGCGC
>JAJXTX010000232.1 GCA_021783385.1 Pseudomonadota bacterium | reverse complement strand
TGAATGCGTTTCCCGAACATCTTGCCGATTTTGGAGGTGATCACGATGGGTACTTCACTTGAACTGGGCCGCCTGTCGCCGTTTAACTGGTTCCGCACCGATCATGGGTCTCCGCGCGATATCAGCGTCCGCACGGACGATCGCCAGGACACGGTGCCGCTGTCGCGCCTGCACCGCAGCATCGACCGCATCTTCGAGGATTTCTTCGATGACTTCGGCCTGATGCCCGCGGGTTCCGGTCTGGCGGCGTTCGACCGGGCCATGCTGCGGCCGACCGTGGATATCGTCGAAGGCAAGCAGGCCTACAGCATCGATGTCGAGCTGCCCGGCGTGGAGCAGAAGGACATCGATGTGCAGTTGCGCGATGGTGCGTTGATCATCGCCGGCGAGAAACGCCAGGAAAAGCGCGAGGACGGGGCACAGATGCATCGCGTCGAGCGCAGCTACGGCGCCTTCCAGCGCATGATCGAATTGCCGCAGGATGTCGATGACGGCGCCATCGAAGCCAAATTCAAGAGCGGCGTGCTGACCGTCACGGTACCGCGCAAGCCCGAGGCAGTGCAAAAAGCCAAGGGCAGGAAGATCGAAGTCAGTGCAGCGTAATAGCGGCCTGCGTCAGGGAGCGCCGGGTTTCCCGGCGCTCCCCTTGCCTCACGCTGCGATAGTGATCCACGGCATCTGAAGCCTCACCCGCCCGGGTGATACACCCGCTCGGTATGTCCCTTGAGCTGCTCCGGCCAGAAGTACACCGTGCGCAGGTCGCCGGTGGTGTAGCGCTCGGCCTCGTCGTTGAAGTGCGGCGAGTCCGGGTGGCCGCTTTCGCCGCCGGAGGTGATCGCGCGGGCGCGCACCTTCGGGCCGAACTCGACCACCGCCACGAAGCTGTTGCCGCTGGTGCCGTAATAGCGTTTGGTGCCGGGCCAGCGGTGCGCGCCGAACGAGGCCAGCGAGCCCCAGCGTGAGGAGGTGAACGGCACCGGGATGCTCGGCTTGGCATCGTTGAACGGCTGCCGGATGGCGCCGGTGAGGCGCTGGTAACGGTTGACCTCACCCCACGGCACGCCCCAGCTGCCGAAGTCCTGCCTGAGTCGATCCACCGCCTCGGCCAGCGCGTCGAGGCGCGCGCGCGAACCGGCCTTCTCGGCCATCACGTCGTAGATCGACAGGCCTTCGGCGGTGTCGGCCTTGCTCACTTCGTCCCACAGCGTGTCGCCCCAGAACACCGCCAGCGTGGTCGGCATCGAGGCGATGCCCCAGCGGTAGTCCCAGCCGCGCAGCAGCGCGATCGGACCGCGCAGCTTCGCCTTCAGTGGATCGCTGCCAGGCAGCGCGTCGTAGTCGGCGATGAGGATCGGGATCTGCCGCGCAAACGCGGGCAGGTACGAATCGAACGCCACGCTGATCAGCGAGGGCAGGGTGAAATCCTTCGCCCCGGTGAGCAGGCGGGTGGCATGCAGGCCGCGCGGGTTCTCGCCGAAGGTGTCCATGTAGCGCGGGTAGTCGGCCTGTTTCGGGCTGTACGGCCCGGCGGCCGAATACGGCCAATCGTTGGTGTTGAACACCCAGCCATTCGGCGGATTCACTACCTGCGGCAGCTGGTCGAGCGGCGTGAGGCCATGCCAGTCGGTGGCCGGGTCGCTGCCGTCCACGGGTTTCGTGTAATCAAATCGGTTGTCGCGTCGGGGCACGAACTGCGGCATCAGGAAGGCGATCTCGCCCTTGTCGTCGGCGAACAGCGTGTTGTTGGACGAGTTGGCCTTCAGCTCGGCCACCTTCATGTAGCTGGCCAGGTCGTGCGTCCTGGTGCGCAGCCAGCTCTGCTCCAGCGCGGGCACCGGCTTGTTCATCAGTGCCTCGGCGATCCACTTGCCGCCAGCCGCGCGCACGATCGGGCCGTGCTGGGTGAAGTACGCGGTGAAGCGGCGCTGTGCCAGCGTGCCGTCCTTGGTGCGGTAGGCGAGGGTGATCGTCTTCGAGGTCACCGGCCGCAGCGCCTTGCCATAGCGGTAGTACCGCTGGCCGCCCTGCTGCACGATCGTCTCGGCGAACTCGTCCACTGCGTCCACGCCGGTGGAGGTGTGCATCCAGCCCACGTGCCGATTGAAGCCCTGGTAGATGAAGAACTGGCCCCAGGTCACCGCGCCGTAGGCGTCCAGTCCCGCGTCGCTGGACATCTGCAGTTCGGAGCGGAAAAAGAACGAGGTGTGCGGGTTGATCAGCAGCAGCGCGTGGCCGTCAGCGGTGAGCTTCGGCGCGATGGCAATGCCGTTGGAGCCGGTCGGCTCGACCCAGCTGGGCTGCATGCGCACCTGCGCCAGCGGCGCGTCGGCGGAAGTGCCGTAGAACGCCTTGAGCGGTTTCAGCTCCACCCGCTCGATATCGCCGCCGATGCTGCCCTCGGTAAAGCTCAGCGCCATCCACGGCTCGAAGTGGGTGATCACGCGCGGATGCACGTCGGGGTGCGTGGCAAGGTAGAAATTGAGGCCATCGGCCCACGCGTCCATCAGCTGCTGCAGCCACGGCGGGCTCTGGCCGTAGAGCGTTTGCAGTGTCTGCGGATCGATGAACAGCCGCTGGCGCAGATCCTGCCAGATGGCCGGTTCGCCCTCGGCCTCGGCCAGCCGTCCGAGCGAGACGAGGTAGTTGGTCTCGATGCGGTGGAAGTCGTCCTCGGCCTGCGCGTAGGCCATGCCGAACACTGCGTCGGCGTCGGTCTTGCCGTGCACGTGGGCAATGCCCCAGTCGTCGCGGGTGACCGTGACCGCCTGCGCTTCGTGCTGCAAGCGGGCGGCATCGGTCGTGTCGCTGGCTTGTGTCGGCGCAGGGGCCACGCTGGCGACCAGCAGCAGGGCGAGCGTTTGCAGCCATGTCGGCTGGAAGCGGGGTGTCGGGAAGCATGCCGGCATCGGGGTTTCCGTGATGGAGTCCAGGCGGTGTACCTGGCTGCAGAGAATGTTCCGGGCAAGCCATCGTGACAAGTCCGCGGGCAGGGCAGGCCCCTGGCAATCCGCCCGCACGGTCGGGGTCGGCCGCAGTGAGTCAGGCCGTGGGCATGCGCAGTGCCGGTGCTGGTTCGCGGTTGACGAATTCGCGCTGCACGTGGGCAAGCAGCTGGCGCTGGCCGCCGAACGGCAGTTGCCGCGTGGCCTGGTCGAAGCTGGCCCAGCGATGGTCGTCGTGTTCGGAATTGAGGCTGACTTCCGCCTCGGTGCCGATCACCGCAACGAAAGCCGGCACCACGGCGATGCACTCCTCGCGGATGTCGTAGTAACTCTCGCAGCAGTCGGCCGAATACAGCGCCAGCGGCGTCAGGCCGGTTTCCTCGCGCAGTTCGCGCAGGGCGCACTGCCAGGCTTTTTCGTCAGGCTCGAGGTGTCCGGCGACGTAGCTCCAGACACCGTGCAGATGCGTGCCAGCGCGTCGGAGCAGCAGCACCTGTGCATCTTTGCCGTGACCACGGATGGCAAATACCGAAACCATCGTGGATTGGACCGCTAAGCCGGGCATGGGCGATTCCTGCGATGGATTGAATGCGTCTTGCCAGTGACGTCTCCGACAATGCTGCGGTCGGCGCGAGCATGGCTTCCGCCTGCGGCGGCGATGGGCATGTCAGCGCACCCGATCCTCGAGCATGCCTTCATGCCGCATCCAGGCGAGCGTGTCGGCCAGCAGTGCATCCAGCGGTGTTTCCACATAGCCGAGTTCGCGGCGGGCCTTGGCCGAATCCACCTGCAGCCGGTGCGAGGTCAGCGCGGCGCCTTCGGGGGTGATGTCCGGCTCCCTGCCGGTGATCCGCGACCACGCATAGGACACCCGCGCAAACCCCATCAGCGCCCACGCCGGCGTGGCGCCGCGCGGCGTGCGCCGGCCCAGCGCCGTGCCCACCCGCTGCACGAAGTCGACGAAGCTGGCCTGCTCGCCGCCGAGCAGGAAGCGCTGCTCGAAGCGCCGCTGCTGCCAGGCGCGCACCTGGGCCTTGGCGATCTCCCGCACATCCGCAAACGCGCCGATGCCGGGCGGGATGCCGGGCAGCTGCTGGCGGTCGACCAGCATGATCAGACGCGCCCAGTTGTGGCGGTCGCCCGGCCCCAGGATGTGGCTGGGGTTGAACACGATCCACGGCAGCGCCGAGCGCCGCACCGCCTGCTCGCCGAGATATTTGGTGCGCTCGTAGTTGATCCAGCTGTCGCCGCCGCGCTGCGGCACCGACTCGTCGATCACGCCGTGCACGAGGTGCGACCAGGCCGACACCGACGAGGTATGCATGAAGCCCTGCACACCGGCCGCCGCGGCGGCGCGCAGCAGGTTC
>JAJXTX010000231.1 GCA_021783385.1 Pseudomonadota bacterium | reverse complement strand
AGCTCGATGCCATCACCGCGGGATCGGACTATGCCGCACTGGCCTTCGTGGACAAGACCGCGGCCGACGTGGGCATCGAGGAACACACGCCGTGGGGCATGCGCCTGTACATCAACAAGCCGTTCTATGGCATCGCCTGGGGCAAGCCCGGCAGCAGCGGTCAGGTGTGCGCCCTGCTGCACGATCACGCGAGCGTGCTTTACGTGGTTGACGCGGGCATCGCGCCGGAGGCGTTCCGCGCGGCCGTGCAGGCGTGCCAGCCGCACGCCATCAGCACCATCGGCAGCTGGCGCCATCAGCCGCTGGAGCTGGTCCGGCGCTGACGCCGGCGGCGCCGCGGCAGCGCCCGGCCGCGTCAGGACATCTGCACATTTCGCTCGCACTGGTTATGCTTTGCAGGTTGTCCGATGCCCTGCGGCAACGGGTTCCGCGACGCGGCAACCCGCTGCGTCGGGCACTGGCCGGGGTGCGGCTGCGGGCGCGCCATGCTTCCGCTGCGTCATGGATGGCGACCGACATTCACCGCCATCGCCGCGTGGCTTCCATCGCGTTTCTCCCATAGGCATCTCGATCCATGTGCGGAATTTGCGGAGCCCTGGCGCTGAGCGGGCCTGCCGACAGTCAGACACTCGCCGCGAAAGCCTCGCGCATGCTGGCCGCGATGGCCCATCGCGGCCCCGATGGCGGCGCGGTGCTGGACTGCGGCCGGGCTGCCATGGCCGCCAACCGTCTGGCCATCCGCAGCATGGACGATGATCGGCCGCCGCTGCTGGAGGGCACCGATGGCATCGTGGTGGTGTGCAACGGCGAAATCGACAATCACCGCGAGCTGCGCGCGTGGCTGGAGCAGCGCGGTCACTGCCTGGATCGCAGTACCGACGTGGCGGTGATCGCGCCGCTGTATCAGGAGCTCGGCCTGGCGTTCGTCGAGCGCCTGCAGGGCGTCTTTGCGCTGGCGATCTGGGATCCGCGCCAGCAGCTGCTGATGCTCGCCCGCGACCGCGTCGGCGAGCGCCATCTCCACTATGCCCAGGCGGACGGCGTGGTCTGCTTCGCCTCCGAACCGGGCGCGCTGAAAGCCGGGCAGGACGCTCCCGCGCAGATTGACGGAGCCGCGCTTGCCGCCTATCTCGCCAACGGCTTCTGCCCCGCGCCGCAGAGCCCGTTTCGCGGACAGCAGAAGGTGCAGCCGGGCGAAATCGTGCTCATCGACAGCCGCGGCATCCGGCGCCAGCGCTATTGGCGCAGCCCGCTCGGCAGCGCGCCGCGGGGCAGCGACTCCACCGCCGCCTTCGACCGGATTTTCCGCAGCGCGGTGTGCCGCCAGAGCGATGCCGATGTCGACTACGGCGTGCTGCTGAGCGGCGGCGTCGATTCCGCCCTGCTCACCGCGGTGGCGCGCAGCGTGCGCCCGGACAAGCATCCCACCGCGTACAGCATCCGCTTCAACGAGGCCTCCTTCGACGAAGGGCAGCAGGCTGCCGGTATCGCGCAGCGGCTCGGCTGCCGGTTTGTGCCGGTCACGGTCACTGCGCAGGATGTGCCGGCGACGCTGAAGGATCTGATCGAGACCACCGGCGAGCTGATCGCCGATCCCGCCTGGGTGCCGCTGGCGCTGGTCGCCAAACGCGCATCGCAGGACGTGCGCATGGCGCTTGCCGGCGAGGGTGCGGACGAGCTGTTCGGCGGCTATCCCACGTATCTGGGCGCGCGCTTTGCGGGCTATTACGCCGCGTTGCCCGCCCCGGTGCGCAACCGCCTCGCGCGGCTGGTGGAGCGGCTGCCGGTGAGCGACAAGAAGGTGGCGATCTCGTTCCTGCTGAAGCGCTTCGTGCAGGGGCAGGAGCTGGATGGACTGGCCCGGCACATGCTGTGGACCGCCAGCGTGCGGCCCGACGTGCTGCGCCGGCTCGGCATCGAGCCGCCGGCGGCCCGCTCGCGGCGCGGCACGATGGAACTGCTGGACGAAGTGCAGCTGCACGACTTCGAGCAATCGCTGCCGGAGGCGCTGATGGCCAAGGCCGACCGCGGCGGCATGCGCCACGCGCTGGAGATCCGGGCGCCGTTCCTGGATCAGGCGGTGATCGATTTCGCCGCCGGCCTGCCGGTGCAGGCCCGCGTTCACGGCCTGCGTACCAAGGTTTTCCTGAAGCGCTACGCCCTGCAGTATCTGCCCCGGTCGGTGGTCTATCAGCGCAAGCGCGGACTCTCCGTACCGCTCGCCAGCTGGCTGCGCGAACCGCTGCTCGACTGGGCGGCCGCGCGGCTGTCCAGCGCCGCGCTGTCGGAGGCAGGCATCGACCAGCGCGCCGCGATGGCGCTGCTGGCCGAACACCGCGCCAGGAGCAGCGATCATTCGCGCGCGCTGTGGACGCTGATCGTGCTGAGCGAGTGGCTGGAATGGGCGCAGCGTGCGCAGCGCGTCGAGCCCGCGCAGGGCGAACAGCCGACGGCGCGCGCCCTGCCTGCCTGAGCGCGCCGCGGGTTGTCACTCCCGGGCGAATCGAGCCACGCCGGCGGCGGCTACTCGCCCCGCGCCAGCTGACGCCGCTCGCGCAGGCGCCACTGCAGGTTGCGCAGATAGACCAGGAAGCCGCCCGCCTGGCCCACGATGAAGACCGGGTCGCGCTTGTAGATCGCGTAGGCCAGCAGGATCGCCCCGCCGAGCAGGCTGGCGTACCAGAACATCAGCGGAACCTCGCTGCGCTTCTTGTACTCGCTGTACAGCCACTGCAGCACAAAGCGCCCAACGAAGATCACCTGGCCGACCAGGCCCAGCACCAGCCAGATTGCATTCGATGTGATACGCATGGTTTTCCGGGTGTGGGGCGGAGCCGACGGGTAGAGGTTCCGGCGCGCTCAGGCGTGCCGACGGAAATACAGCCACGCCGCCAGCGCCAGGATCAGCGCCGGCAGCAGGTTGGCCAGCAGCGGCGGCGTGCCGTAGACGATGCCGAGGTTCACCATCACCCGCTGCAGAAAGTACCAGCCGACCGCCAGCAGCAGGCCGATGAACATGCGCTTGCCGAGGCCGCCGGAGCGCAGCGCGCCGAACGCGAACGGCATCGCGCACAGCACCAGCACCAGCACATTGAACGGGTACAGCACGCGCGCCCAGAACGCCACCGCGTAGCTGCCCGGGCTTTCGCCGTTGCTTTCCAGATAATCCATGTTGCGGCGCAGGTCGCGCATCGACAGGTGCTCCGGCTGGATCGCCGATTGCGCCAGCACCTGCGGGTTGAGGCTGGAGTGCCAGCGCTGGCTGGCGATCTGCGTGGTGTGCGTGCCCTGCGCATCGAGCGTGGTGCTGCGCACGTCCTGCAGCACCCACTCATGGCCGTCGTGCTCGGCGGTCCTGGCCCATTCGAAACGGCTGAGCTGGCCATCCGGGGTCAGCGTGAACACGCGCACGTCGGCCAGCTGCACGCTGCCGATGCCGTCATGCATTTTCAGCAGGGTGCCGCGGGCGTTGATGATGTTGTCGCCATCGCGCGCCCACAAGCCGCTGCTGGTGGCGCCCAGGGCGCCGGATTTCATGCGCAGCTGCATCGCCTGCGCCTGCTGGTCGCCCCACGGCGCGGCGGTCTCGCCGAGGATCACCACGCCCACGATCAGCACCGCCACCACGCCCACCGCCGACACCGCAATCCGCAGCCGCGACAGGCCGGCCGCGCGCAGGGCGGTCAGCTCGCCGGTGGCGGCAAGGCCGCCCAGGCCGAGCAGGCCGCCGATCAGCGCGGCGTTGCCGAACATCTCGTAGGCGCGCCGCGGCAGCGTCACCAGCACATAGATCACCGCGTTGTTCACGGTATAGCCGTTCTTGCCGACGTGGATCAGCTGGCGCATCAGTTGCGTGCCCGCCTGGAATCCGGTCAGCACCAGCCACGCCGTGAGGATCGAGCCGAGCACGCTCAGCGCCACCAGCCGGTCGACCCGCTTGATGCTGAACGTGCCGATCGTCAGCCGGGGGAAGCGCAGGCTCATGCCGATGCCCTCGCATGCGGCGTGCGCAGCTTGCGCGGCGCGTGCTGTTTCCACAGCATCCAGCCGGCCAGCGCCAGCACCAGCGCATGCAGTGCCCACAGCGGCGCCTGGCTGTGCCAGTGGCCCTTGCCGATCTGCGCGCGCCCCAGCATCAGCAGCAGGAAGTACAGGTAGAAAATGGCACCCGCCAGCATCAGCCGGCTGTAGCGGGGCTCACGCGGATGCTGCCGCGCCAGCGGCAGCGCCAGCAGCAGCAGCACCAGCGTCATCGGCGGCGCGCTGAGGCGCCAGGCGAACTCGGCGCGCGCCGCCGGATCGCTCGACTGCGCCAGCGTGAGGCTGC
>JAJXTX010000230.1 GCA_021783385.1 Pseudomonadota bacterium | reverse complement strand
ACTAGCCACGATCTCGTTGCCGTGGAACGTGTCGTGGCGCAGGAACTTTGCCTGCGTCGGATTGAGTCGGTTTCCCGGCCGGGTCAGCCACTCGTGCACGCCCAGAAAGAACCCGCCAGTGCCGCAGGCCGGGTCCGCCACGGTTTTCTTCGGCTCCGGCTGCACGCACTCCACCATCGCCTGGATCAGCGCGCGCGGTGTGAAGTACTGGCCGGCGCCGCTCTTGGTATCCTCGGCGTTCTTCTGCAGCAGGCCCTCGTAGAGGTCGCCCTTGACGTCGGTTTCCAGGCTCAGCCAGTTCTCCGCGTCGATCATCTGCACCAGCCGCGCCAGCTTGGCCGGATCCTGGATCTTGTTCTGTGCCTTGAAGAAGATCGCGCCGAGCATGCCCGGCTCCTCGCCGAGCTTGTGCAGCACGGTGAGGTAATGCGCTTCCAGCGGTTCGCCGGTCTTGGCCTTCAGGCTGTTCCAGTCGCAGCTGCGCGGGATGTGCGTGTCACGGCTGTGCGGCGGCTGCGCATACTCGTGCGCCAGCTTGAGGAACAGCAGGTAGGTCAGCTGCTCCAGATAGTCGCCATAGCCCACGCCGTCGTCGCGCAGCGTGTGGCAGAAATTCCAGAGCTTCTGGACGAGGGTGTGGCTGTTCATTCAACTCTCCGGTGGCCAACCTGCAAGGCACGCTTACAAGTGGGTCCTCACATCAGCGGGAACGGTCAAGATGGCTTGATCGTTCATTCACGTTCATGGGTCGGTTGACCCAGCCGACAGCCGACCCATACAGTGCACCCCAACACGGCCCCCGCCACTACATCGAAAGATGCACGCGGGGGTTCTTTTTGCGGAGATGTCCATGGGGGTATTCGTGTTCAGTCAGCGCGTTAGGCTACACTTTGCCGGCAGTCAAATGCGAGGCCGATAGCCGCCACAGCTGGGCATCCGCCCTGAATGGCAGTGGGCTCGACTCGCGGCCCGCAACCGGACCGTCCCTCCCGGCAAAAACCATGAAGCCGACCACAGTCAACTACGATTTCCGCATTGATGCCCTGACGCCGGAAACTCTGCGTCTGAGCCGTTTCGTGGACTACGTGGACGCTTTGCGCGGTATCTTCGACGCTGCGGAAGACGTGTATTTCCATCAGGTACGCAAGGGGAGTGCCGTGCTGGAGTTCGCCGCCAACCGCAAAGCTGTGCCTCGCATCGAAAAGCGGCTGCACCTGCTTGGCACGGCCGAGATGCCTGCGGACATGGCCGCGCAGTGGACGAACATCAACCGCTATCTGCGCCGCGACGGTGCCAGCGCGCGGCTGATGCGCAAGGGTGGCAAGCTTGCGTTGGCCCAATTTGCGGGCATTCGCACACCGTTGGCGCAGGAAGCCATCGTGCACGAAAGCGGCACGCTGGATGGCGTGGTGGTTGGCGTGAAGGGCGTGGACGACAGCGTGCCAATCTGGCTGAAGGCCGATGATGGCGCCTTGCTCAAGTGCAATGCCCGGCGCGACATTGCGCGCCAGCTCGCGCCCCTGTTCGACACTTATGTGCGTGTGGCGGGCAAAGGCAAGTGGCGGCGCGGCGACGACGCCCGTTGGACGCTGGAAGAGTTCGACATCCAGAGCTTCGAGCGGTTGGATGAAACGCCGCTGGAACAGCAGGTGAGGGACATCCAGGCCATTGCGGACAACGGCTGGAACGAACTGCAAGATGCCCAGGCCGCATGGCACGAATTGAGGGCCGACTGATGCCGGTCGCCTTCGATGCCAACATCCTGATTGACCTGTTCAATCCCCGCATCAAAGGTGACCGCCGCGCCAAGCTGGACGGCCTGCTGGAGCAGCACGCCAGAACCAAGATCATCATTCCCACGCCCAGCCTGACCGAGTATCTGGTGCGGGCCGGCAAGGCGCGCGACGAACTGCTGGCGAAACTCTCGGCCAGCCGCTCCTTCAGCATCGAACCCTTCGACCAGCGCGCGGCCACCGAATGCGCGCTGTTGCTGGCCGACCATTGGGACGACACCACGCGCAAGCAGGTCACGCGCACCAAGTTCAAGTTCGACTGGCAAATCGCGGCCATCGCGCTCTCGCGCAACGTCACCCGCATCTACAGCGACGATGCCGACCTGCACCGCATCGGGCAAGCGTTGTCCCTCGATGTGAAGGGTGTCGACGAATTGCCCATACCCGACTCGGCGCGGCAGACGAAAATGCCATTCGGCAAGTAACCGCTACGCCTTTCGACCTCGTTTCGCCACTGGCTTGGCGTTGCCCGCATGTTCCACCTTCGCGGCACGGATGCGTTCCAGCAGGACGCTGGCGGGTTCGTCGTTGGGGTCCTGCGGCACCAGCTGGCCGGCGAAGGCGGCCTTGAGGATGTTTTTGCGTTGGGCGGCGGCTTGCTTGAGGACGTGTGTGATGGCGGCATCTTGTCGGTCGCTCTGGATCAACGAGTTTTCCACCCGCGCGACGATCTCAATAAGTTCGTCCAGCGGCGGTAAGGGAAACGGAATCGCTTCGACGATCGACTTGTTCAGCGCGGGCTGATTATTGCCGCTACTGTCTCTGCGTGTTTCTTCATAGCGCGACCAAAGCCAGTAATAGACGTATTCGGGAGGTATGTCGGTTTCAGGCACCCAAATTGCTGCGCAGTTCTGGTTGTTCGCAGCTTCGATGTCGAGGATGGCGACTTGTCCACGTGTCCTGCCCTCACCGATCATCCCGAGGAGAACGCTCCCAACAGGATTGACCCGTGTGCTCGTGTTGTTAAGGCCGTTTTCGGTGATCTGTTCTTTCGTGGAGGTGATGCGCGCAAAGCGGACTTCGCCGGAGCTAACCCACGGAATATCGCCGTCCCAATAGGCGAGCTCTTTTCGACTGGGCGTTGCTCCCACAGCGACGTGAAAGCACTGGCCCAGCGAACTCCAAACCCAGCTTGCGGGGAGCGCGGGGAGACCGTCGATATCGGGCGCCACAGGTGCGGGGTATTTGGACTGCCAGCCGTTGGGCGGGGTCTTGCCTTGCTCGGCGAATTTGGCGAGCTGCTTTTGCTCCCAGCGGGCGCGGCGTTCGGCGAGGATGCGTTGCAGCAGGTCGGCGCCGGTTTCGCCCTCATCCGTTCGTGCTGAGCTTGTCGAAGCATGGACGGATGAGGGGCGCCCTTCGACAGGCTCAGGGCGAACGGACCGATGCGTCGCCCGCCACTCGGCGGTGAGCGCACCTTCCACGGCGGCCTTCAGCAGCGACTGCCGGTACTGCGCCAGCTTGCGCTGCGCCGCCTTCAGCTCGGCCACGCCGGCATCGAGGTCGGACAGCAGTTCTTCGAGCTTCTCGACGATGCGTGTTTGTTCGGTCCAGGGAGCGACAGGGACTTCTACCTTGTAAAGGTCATCTCTGCTGAGGCTCGGAATTGCGGTGGACTTATCCATTTGCCCGAGCTGCTGGGAACCAAGGAAAAAGTACAAATAGCGAAGATCAACACCGGACGGCGGTTCAATGAAGTAAGCGGTATCAATTGGCCAACTGGACTGGGCAATCAAATGAACAGCACCGGCCGCGCCTTTGCGACCGACAACTATGCACGGCCCATCAACCAGCTTTTGGTTATGACGACCAACCACGCCGCTCGAACCGATTACGGGAATCTCGCCCTTCTCCGAGCGCATGCCGGCGGACAGGGCCTTCCCATAGCTGACCCCCACTATCGATCCAAGCTCGACTACCGACCATGAAAGCGGTGTAACCACGGGACCACAAGCACTCAAGCCACCAACTCCTCATTCATTTCCGCCAGCAGCCCATCCAGCGGCTCGCCAAATACCTGCCATGCCTTCTGCAGCCCGCCCTTGTCGGCGAGCTGCGCGTAGTCGAAATCCTCGCGGCTGATCGAGCAGCTGCTGGCGATATGCTCCTTGATCAGGCGCAGCCACTGGGTCTGCTCATCGGTGAAGGACGTGGCGCGCTGCGCATTGTGGCGGAAGATCCACGCCTGGAAACGCTTGTCCACGCTGTCGGCGAAGGGTTTCAGCTCTTCGTCGAGCCCCAGCGCAAAGCGCACCAGCGCCACCAGGTCGGTGAGCTGGCGGCGCTGGTCGGCGCCGCTGACCTTGCCGGCCTGCACGCGGGCATAGGCGGACCACAGTTTTTCCGTGGTGAGCATCAGCGGCGGGCGCGACAGCGCCTCGTGCAGCTGCTCGATCATGGCGAAGGTGAGCTGCCGGCGCTGATAGGGCTGTTGGTAGAAGAAGTCCAGCGCGGCAAGCTCGTCGCGGTGCGCCGCCAGGTAATCGACAAACGCCTGCACGGTGGCCTGGGCCTGCGTCTGCGCCTGCTGGCCGTAGCCGGCAAAGGTCACGGTATCGAGGTTGATGTGGTCGATCAGCTGTTCG